>JAQUNI010000004.1 GCA_028717685.1 Patescibacteria group bacterium
GATGCTTATGAAAGAGGGCAGAGGTGACAATACCTTTTTCCTGAACCGTGATTTGAAATTGTTTGCTGTTGTATTGGCTGGAGCAAAAGGCGAAAGGCGCTTCACCCACTTTGGGAATGGAAAGTTCTAAAAATTGGCCTGCTTCAAAAATTGTTTCTTTTTCCGGTTTGAAAGTAAAAACTTTGACTTGAGGGGCGTCCAGGTACACATCAATGATTTTCGTTTTTTGAGGAAGAAAAGTGTTAAACATAAGATAGGATTAGATTCAAAGAGGTTATTTTAACCTTTTTATCTTTTCCAGATTTTTTTTGATATTGATTCCCACGGGGCACACTTCAGTACAGCGGCCGCATTGGACGCAACCGACAAAACCGTATTCTTGAGGCATGCGGACAAATTTATGGTCATACCAATTATATATTCTTTCTGTCCTATTTTTTAGAAACTTATGCTCGCCTGCCACTTCGGAAAATTCAGAGTAAAAACAGTTGCCCCATTCGCGGAATGCTTTGCCATTGCTTTCAGTTTTTAAATCGTAGCAGTAGCACATAGGGCAGACAAGAGTGCATTTGCCGCAAGCAAGGCATTTTTCCCCTAATTTTTTCCAGAATGGAAAACAATAAGAGGCTTTGATTTTTTTCGCTATTTTTTGCAGATAGATAGAATAGCCTTGGTCTTTAAGGGGGCCTTGATACTCAACATGCTCATAATGTTCTTCCCCAAAACTCTCCAGAATTTTTTGCCCTTCTTCGGATCCTGAAAAAAGACGATAAGAATTATTTTGATTTTGGTCAAAATAAAGATCAAATTTGAGATGATGCAATATTTTATCCTCAAATTCTTGATAAAAAGAGTTTTCATCGGGCACAGGAGAAATTCCGCAAATAATACTGTTCCTTAGGCTGGCTTGGAAATAAATATCGCGGCTGAAAATTACGGAATAGTATGTTAAAGCCTCCAAATCAAAGAGGGGGATACCGAGAACGATTCTTTTCTTTTTTTCTTTGCCTGAAGAGTGATATTTTTTATTATGATAACAGTACAGTTTTTCTTTGCCTGGCAGAAAAAGCCTTCGCAAGGGGTAAAAAGGTTTGCGGCTGTATTCAATATCGCGCGAGGATTGAATTTTCCCGAACCGCACAATCCCCCTCTTTTCTCTCGGAGCATAAACTTCAAACCGCAGAAGAAGCCAGTTGATGAATTTTTGGTAAGTGATGGAATCCATTGTGAATAATTTTCAATTTACAATTTACAATTTTCAATCAAGCACCAATGATTTAATGTTTCAATTTTCAGACCATGTTAGAATTGAAATTTTTTGAAAAAAAGTAACGGTTTAAAAATTAATTCAATAAAAATTAAAAAACTAGAAATTTACCTCATTTTTGCTAAGTAGTTGAATGTCGAAATGGCGGCCTTTGCCCCTTCGCCCGCGGCAATGACAATCTGCTCGTACGGTATGTCCGTGATGTCACCGCAAGCAAAGATGCCTTTTTGGCTTGTTTGGCAGAATCTGTCTATTTTTATTTTGCCCTCCTTATTTAATTCTAGTAAGTCTTTAATCAGTTCCGTGCTGGGTACACTTCCGATTTCAACAAATACACCATCTATTTTTAAATTTTTGATTGCATCAGTTTTACTATCTTTTATTTTGACGCCACGCACAAAATTATCGCCATAGATCTCCATAATTTCAGTATTGTTGAGAATTTGCGTTTTCGCTTGAGCTTTTATTTTGTCCAAAAGTAAAGGATCACCAGCGCATTTTGATTCTTTTTCAATTAGGTAAACTTGATTTGCGGTTTTTTCCATTTGAATGATCGCTTCTAAACCGCTATTCCCGCTTCCGACAATGGCGACTATTTTGTCGGCAAAAAGCGGACCATCACAAGTGGCGCAATAGGTTACACCTTTGCCTTGAAATTCTTTTTCACCTGGCACATTTAAAGGACGCGGCTTTTTACCCATAGCGAGGATTAATGTTTTGGCTTCATATTCTTCTGTTATGGTTTTCACTACAAAGTGAGTAGATGTTGTTTTGCGAATATCTATTACCTTTTCATTTTTAGTAGTGACAGCAAATTTTTGCAAATGTTCTGTAAATTTTTGGGCGAGTTTAGCGCCGGTTGTGTCTGAAAATCCGGGATAATTTTCAATTTCCCAAGTTTCTAAAATTTGACCGCCAATATTTTCGGTAATAAGCAGAGAGTTTAATTTTTTGCGTGCGGCGTAAATGGCGGCCGAAACTCCGGCAGGGCCTCCGCCGATAATAATTGTGTCAAACATAATTTAGTAATTGGTAACTAGTAATCAGTAATTAGTAATTTCCCCTTTTTTCTAATTACCAGTTACTGATTACTGATTACTATAATTCTTGGCATTTAGGGCAAAAATGTGCTGACCTGCCGCCGATTTTGACGCGTGCAATTTTTGTTCCACACCTGAAACATGGTTTTCCCGTACGACGATAAATCTTTAGTTTCACTGCATATTGCCCTTTTTCGCCACGAATGTCACGGTAAGTATCCACGCTAGTACCCTGCGCCCTGATAGCATCTCTAAGGATTTTTTTAATACCTATGTAAAGCTTCCTTATTTTTTCATCCGAAATTTTGTTTGCTGGTGTATTGGGATGAATTGCGGCATAAAATAGAACTTCATCTGAATAAATATTTCCTAAGCCACTAATTTTTGATTGGTCTAAAAGGAGAGCTTTAATTTTCGTTCTGTTGCGTTGCAGAATACTTTTAAAATTCTGCAAGGTAAATGTTTTGTCAAAGGGTTCTGGTCCTAATTTTTGAATTTTGTCAAAATTGTTTTCTATTTGTGTCTTTGAATAAAGCCACATTTGGCCAAAGAGGCGCAGATCATTAAAGCGCAGTTCCAGATTCTTGCCCAATTGGAAGATTGCGCGATTAAAAGGATCTTCGGGGTGAGTGGATTTGCGCACGAATAATTGACCAGTGAGACGAAGATGAATCGCTAAGACCAATCCGCCGGAGAGTTCCAGTAAAATAATCTTACCCCGCCTTTTGACATTTAAAATCTTTTTGCCTTTGATTTGTTTTTGAAAGTCAGCAAGTTTATGCGTTGCCACCATTTTGGGCACACTGCAAGAAAAACCGGTAATCGTTTTGCCTTTGATTTCACGATTAAGTTGGCGGACGATTGTTTCAACCTCGGGAAGTTCAGGCATAAGTTATAGTTATGTATCAATCATTTAACAATTAAGATGGTTCCCTTCTGGGTATCTATTTTTACCATATCCCCATCTTTTAATACTTTAGTTGCGATTTTGGTGTTAATGATGCAAGGCTTTTTCAACTCACGACTGATTATAGCCGCGTGACTTAGAATACCCCCATCATCAGCGATAATAGCTTTACATCCTGTAACCAAAAAAATTAACGGTTGGGCCATACGCGGACAGACAAGAACGCAGTCCTGCGTAATTTTGGCAGTAATATTTGGCTGATCAGGATTTTTAATGACTAAAGTTGTTCCCAAAATAGGTTGATTAGTCTTGAATGTTGCGACCCCCTTTAATTCTTGAATATTTGCTAACAAATTCTTGCTAATAGGTTTTTCCGAAACCAACCCTTTATACTTTTTTATTATGCTTTGGGCTTTTTTATATATAGAAATATTATGCATCTTTTTCGCAGAAAATGCTATCTCTTGTAAATGAGTAAAGATACGCTTAGCCTTCTCTCCAATTTTTTCAAAGTGTTTATCTAAATGTTTTTCTATGACCATCAAACTACCGCCTGCGTCTAATAAAAAAATTTCTTTGTTTTGGGTCAGCGCACTTTTAAGTTTATATTTGAAAGAATGCTGTTTGAGTAAAATAGAAAAATTCCGATCTAGATAAGGAATTAAATCAAAATTAAAACCAGATTTTTTTTGAAACTTTTTATATTCCCTGTCATATCTACTTCTGTTAGGGATATTTGTTTCTACGCCTATAAGATTTTTATCTACCTGCCAGGGAATTCTTGATGTTCTTACAAAAATGTTAAAATGGCCTGGTCTCAAGCTTTTTTTAATTTTGTATCCCTGCAAAATCTCTGCATAATGCAAAGCCAATATCCAATCCGACGGTCTAATGCCCCATTTCGAAAATATTTGGCTGATTTCCAATAATACCTCCTCCAGTGCCTTTAAATCTCCATTATTATTTAATTTCATACTTATTTAGAACCTCTTTTAAACGTTTAACAAAATCTTGCACAAAATTAAATATTTTTCTTTTTTCCGCATCGTCGCCAATGCTCTCCTGTTGGTTAATCTTTTCAAAATAATCAATGAACCCTCGAGCAATCTCAAAGTCTCCTTTGTTGATAGTATCTCGGCCTCTTTCTTGGGAGGGCCTTATAATCGCCATAACGCCGTAACTTTCAATAAAATCCTTCAAATCCGGTCTATCTTTCATTATTGCAAGTTCCCTATTAAACTCATCAATGACCTCTTTTAAATATTTAATTTTGTTTTCTATTTGAGGATCCGCCTTTTCCAGCCACTCGGCCAATTCCGGGTCTTCCAGGAGGTGCTCTCTTTTTTTAAACCAAAGGTTCATAAAATTGGGAATATCCTCTACATCAAGATCGGCAAACGGTCTTTTGTTGCTATTTTCATAGGGAGTAAAATTGCAAAAAGCGAAAAAAATAGTTGGCTCTTGGTTGACTATTTTGTCGGCGATATACAAACTTCTTTCTATGACATCCCTTTCATTAAATTTTTTATCTTTATCATCAGTATATTCCAAAGTCCCGCCAGGACCAATTCTAAAACCATGCCCTGCTATAGCATTAGTTATTCTATCTATCATCTCTTGTGAAATAGGATGTCTCTTTTGCCAACTTTCGTTGGAAATGACATATTTAGTAGCCTTGGCGCTTTCTATTGCCTCGTCGCCATCAGGATCATAGTCCCACTCTTCTTCCATTTTCTCTATTAGTTTTTCATCTTGCACTAAACCCGGCTGAATAGCGTCATGGCCTAAACCGGCGATAAAAATGGCTTCCAGCTCTTCCTCGTTAGCGCCAAGCATTTTTCCTATCCGCGGTGATTCTTGAGCCACCATTTGCATATGGTTCCATGAGTGGGATTTAGGGATGCCAGAACGGCTCTCCAGCCACATCCTGGTATATCTCTCTGTAACCTCCCGCCATTTTTCTTGGTCAAAAGGTTGCTCTCGCTCAATATTTTCCATATTTTCTATCCCCATATTTAATTCTAACTATTTAATTGGAGGCTAATTTTTTTTAACAGTTAGTATTAGATTTTTTTCACAATGCCTTTATAAGCATCTACTTCCACCATATCTCCATCCTTAAGTATTTTGGTAGCTATTTTTGTCCCCACCACGCAGGGAATTTCTAATTCTCGGGAAATGATAGCCGCGTGAGATAAGATCCCGCCTTCATCAGTGACAATGGCGCTTGCTTTGTGACAAGCCTCTATAAGTTGTGGTTTGGTGCTGCCAGACACCAAGACATCTCCCTTTTGCATCTTTTTTATCTCTTCTTTCTGGGAATTAGAATGGGAATAAATGATTTTTACCCTTCCTTTCACACGACCAGGGCTAACTGGTGTACCTCTTAAAACCATGTCATTGTCTACAATAATTTGATCAAGACCTTCTTCTTTGATAATCCGATCCACGTCTTTATTTGTGAATAACTGAAATTTCCCATTATCTAACCGAGCAATATATTGAATTTTCCTTTCTTTGATTCTCGGAAGGAAACTTTTTTTTATTCCCTTTTAAACAGACTGCCACCTCTTCGGGTAGAAGAAATTTCACATCAAGTGAATTCACATTTAATCTTTTTCCTATTTGCCTAAAGAGTGCTTTAGTGTAATAAGCGCCTTTGGTCCAAGCAATGCGAAGATTAATCCTTAAAAGTCCCATCTCTTGCATTGACTTTGTTGCATTGACAATGAGATGGTTGTTATAAATGAGCTTTATAATCCTACGCCTTTCTTTTTCCACTTGAGAAGGAAGCTCCTTGATCTTTCTAATAGATTTTTCTACTTCCTTCAAACTTAATTTTACTAAATTTGTTTTTAATAATTCTAAATAATGCCCCGAGTCTTTAAAAGGTGATTCAAGCGTAGGAAGCCAGCCATATCTTTTAGAATGAGCGCTGATAACTTGTTTAGTATATTTATCATTTAAAATTTCTGCGATCTTTGCACCTTTCAATTTCCGTTTTAGCATTTCCTTCAATATTTTCAGCCAGTCCAGTCCTTCCTTGGTTAACAGATGAGTTTCTATGGGTTGAGTGAGTTTTTGCAGAAAATAAAGAGCTTGGTTTTCATCTTTGATAATTTTTACTATCTCGTTTTTTAAATAAATCTCGGTAGCTTCAAAGACTTCTGGTTGACTCATATCGTAAGCCACGTAAATATTACGAAAACATTGGAGATATTCTTGATAACAATCTAAAAGCGCTGAATTATTGGTCTTTACTAAGTCAATGCTGTTGAGCTTTTTTAAAAAAATATCCATCTGATCTATAATTTGCTTAGAAAAACTAATATTCCCTAACATCTTTTTTCTATTTAGGGTTACTTTCAACCATTGCTTTTTTAGTTTTTCATTTTCTTGCGACAGCCGATAAAACGAAATCTTAATGCCTTTTGCGACAACTAAAATATTTTTATTTTCAGCCCCTAAAGATTTATGAGCGAAAGTGGACAATGCGGTGTAAATACTCATTAAAGAATGGCGAGAGTCAAATCTTTTAAGCCATTTATTTTGTTCCATAATAACAGATTTTAATTTAGTCATTCTTTCCCAATCATCACCGCAATGGGAGCAAGGCGTGCCACTTTTTTAGTGATGCCGCACTCCACGAGAGTGTCCACAACTAGATCAATATCTTTATAGACCATCGGCGCTTCATCTAAAACTTCGCGGACATTGCGGAAGTTAGTTAAGATTGAACCTAATTTTTGTTCAAATTCTTGGGGGGTGATTGTTCTTTTCGCTTCATTGCGGCTCATCAAGCGGCCCGCGCCGTGATTAACCGAATAAAAGGTTTCTGCCGCGGCTTCGGTGCCCACTAGAACATAGGAAGGCGTAGCCATTGAGCCAGGGACTAAAACGGGGTGACCAGTTTTTTGGTAAATTTTTGGATTTTGGGGGTGTCCGGCGGGCAGCGCTCTAGTCGCGCCTTTGCGGTGAATAAGATATTGTCCACCTTTTTGCCCGCCCTGGCGGATTTGAGCAGGTTCAAATTTGGCAATATTATGGGCAACATCATATAAAAGATCCATACCTAATTCTTTGGCCGATTTTCCAAAATGTCTTTCAAAAGCTTCGCGGACATAGTGCATAATGAGATGCCGATTCCCAAAGGCAAAGTTGACTGCGGCGGCCATAGCGCTCCAATATTGTTGTCCTATTTTTGATGCGATAGGCATAGCGGCAAGTCCTTTCAGGGGGATGTGGATACCATTTCTTTGTGCCTCTTGGGACATCAATCGCATATAATCATCCCCGATTTGGTGACCAAAGCCGCGCGAGCCGCAGTGGATCATTACGCAAACATTATTTTCTTTGAGATTAAATTGGTCAGCTAGTTTTTGATCAAATATTTTATCAATAACTTGAATATCAATAAAATGATTGCCTCCCCCTAAAGTCCCGAGCTGATCGCGACCTCTTTTTTGGGCGCGATCGGAGACGAATTCTAAAGCGCCCCCAATAAGGCACCCTTCCTCTTCTGTGTGGGAAATGTCTTCTATAGAGCCATATCCTTTTTCGACCAAAATTTTAATTCCTTCCTCGGCTACTTTTTTTAAAGCCACATTAGGAAGCACCCCCTGCCAGCCTGATTTTCCCGTGCCCATTGGCACATGTTTCTCAATGTCCTGCATCAAGCTTCTTAACTTAGGTTTATTAATTGTTTTTGTGCCAGAAAGATAGAAGTAGTTAGCGGGGAGATTGGTTTTTACAAGGCGCACGCCGCAGTTAATATCATAGCCGACTGCTCCAGCCGAGATCTGACCATTTTTACTATCCATCGCCATTACTCCTCCAATCGGCAGTCCAAAACCTTCATGGATATCCGGCATACCGATTACTGGTTCCAGAACGCCAGTAAGAGAAGCGGCGGCGGTTAATTGTTCTAATGAGCGGTCGTTGGAGATTTCTTGTCTCAACTCTTGCTTAACATAAACTACCGCATCCACAATCATATATCCTTGTTTTTTGATGCGGAAACGATTTTTTCCGTCAGGAATTAAATTATATCGCATAGGAAGTAATGTGTAATGAATATTATCGTTATTGAAGCCGATTTACATTACTCATTACTCATTACGGTTACGCATTACTTATAATAATCGCCTCTACAGGGCAAGATTTGGCGGTTTCTGCTGCATCGCAAGTAGCGCAGCCGTCGTTTTTTATGACTTTAGCCTTAGAGGTTTCGTTATCCATTACAAAGATTTCAGGGCACATTGCGGCGCAAGTGCCGCAACCAATGCATTTTTCTTGGTCAAGGGTGATTTTCACGGTTTATTTTAATTAAGGTTAATCCAATTACAAATCTCCTTCTTTGTGTTTTAAAGAAGATGTCATTTATTCAATAAAGATATCATTTGCAGGTGTCTTGATGGCAAGAGCAATCCGGCGGACAAGTGCATTTTTCCACTGTTTCACCGCAATCGCAAGGACACATTTTTTTTGATTTTTCTTCTGTTTTGTCCTCTTTTGGAGAACCGCAGGAACCACAAGTCATAGGTTAATAGATAATAATTAAAATCATTTAAGATAGTTAAAATTCCAAGCACCAAATTCTAAATAAATCTCAAATTGTAATTTTCAAAATTCAAAACCTTTCCGTTTTTGATCGAAGATTTTAAAATGTTATTTTTCCAGGATTATTTTATCTATTTTTTCCTTATCAAATTCTGAAATAATTTCTTCTTTGCCATCTTTTTCCACAATAATTACGGGGACGCCCATCTGACCAGTTTTCTGGATCATTTCTTCGGCTGCTTTTTGATCTGCGGCAACATTGACTTCTTCAAAAACAATATTATGTTGTTTTAAATATTCTTTCGCAGTGACGCAATGAGGGCAGGCAGGGGTGGAATAAATTTTGACTTTCATAGTTTTAATATAATTAGAAGATTCCTAATTCTTTAATTTTTTCTAGTTGAATGGAAGAGAGCACTTTATGTTTATACATCGCATTGATAATAATTTTGTAGAATTTTTGTCTTCTTTCATGTTGCCAAATATCCACCTTTTTTTCTAGACGGGATAAAATTAGCGCAAGGATATTATAGCATAACTTGATTTTGGCGGGAAGGGAAAGATATTTGGTAACCAGCGACCAATAACAAATAATTGGTAAGGATTGGGGATGGCAGGTAAAAGTCAGTTATTTTCAATAATAGCTTTTTTCTAGTGTCAGTCCTTGTCGGATAAAAGCGGGAATTTTGAATTCCAAAATCAAAAAAACAAGAGTTTTTTTGTCCTTTTTATGGTTTAAGAGCGACCAAGGTGAAGCCGCAACTTTCCCCTTGACCCGCCTAGACTCGGCGAGGCTGGTAAGGGGGAGGGATATTGTCTTGCCACACTTTGAAGAAAAATTATTTAAGATAATAAAAAAGACCTCATACATTTCTATGTGAAGCCTGGAATTGTAAGCGTACAATATTCTAAAGAAAGAGCTAACCCTTCCTTCGTCAGGACTTTCAGCTTGCGAGCAATGCCGCGGGGTCGCTCTCAATCCAGCCAACGTCAAACCAGAGGTAGCCCCAGCTCCACTTGTCGTCGCTGAAACAGAGGTAACGGACACAGAGGTTGCCTAAAGAGGAGCGTAAGATGGTCCCCCAGAAGAAGATGTAGTAATTATTATTCTTCCAGCCTTCAGGGATGAGATTTGGATGCTCAAGCAGAGCATCCAAAATGTTGGGATGGAGTACAGGTTTTCCCGAAAGTTCTTTGTGAAGCTCATGCCCGCTTATCCGGCCATGCTTCTGTCGTTCGGATAGATACAGAATGACCTTACGGTCATCTATATACAGTTCGTCCCTTCCGGAATCAGGACCTTTGGCCTCGCGTTTCTCGACCTTAACCCATCCGCTACCATTATTCTTTTCAATTTTCGCATCATCAGAGAGCAGTTTCGGTGGCGCGTCGAGATTGACGAGAATTTCGGTTTTGCTCATCATTTTAAATCGTTCTTCACTATTTTCCATTATAATTCTCCTTTTTCTTTAATACAAAATAAACAAAACCAATTTAATTAAGTATTATCAACTTCTTATTGGTTTTTTCTCTAATAAATCCTACTCAGCATTTCGGCTAAAAGCCCAAAGCTCACCATTTGAAAACCAACAATTATTAGTTGTTGGGAGGTATTATATTGTGAAAGGTGCCTTTTGTCGGATGTATAGTTATATCATATTTTAAGAAAAAGGTCAATGATTTGGAAGTATTTTGGCTAAAATAAATGAAAAAATGGCTTACTTAAGCCATTTTACAATAGCTCTCCTTCCCCCGGTATTATAGAGGCAAGGGGTAAATCTAACCTCCCTTTCCTCCTGCGTCAGCCATGGGCGGACTTTTAGCGGGACACGGTTAGAGGGAATATTTTTCAAATAATTTTTTCGCCATTTCCCAGTAGGTACTATCTCCTTTTGTTTTAAGATAATACCACCATTCAACGCCCCAAAAATAGGCGGTATCGAAACCGCATTCTTTACTATAATCCACAATTTCTTGAAATTTTTCCGGACTCATTGTTTTAGCTATTATTTCGGGGGCAGCGTTTTTAATATCGCCGCCGTGGATCCATGGCTCGGCTTGTTGCTCCGAAACAATCACCGGTTTGTTCCCGAATAAGAATTTCATTAAAGCCACTTTGCGGTGGTAAAAAATCGCTGGGATTCGATATTTAGTATAGCCGGCAAAACGATTGTAAACATATTTGTAAAGCGATGTGCCAAAGATTTCAGCGCGGCGATATTCGCCGAGCCAAAGGGAGAATTCGCCCGATGAGGTAAGCATAATAGGACGGGAATCTCGCGCTCGCACAAAGATGATTTCTTCTTCAAAAAGTTTTTTATCCCTTTGGGGGCAATTTCCAAAGCTACGAAAGAAAAAGGGTTCATTTTCTACCTGCCAGATTTTAATATGGTCGTCATTTTTGTAGCGGTCGATAATTTTTCCAATGAGCGATAAGAGATGCTTTTGCCTTTCTGCCGCGGGAAGAGAAAACGCCCAAGCGGGAATATGGCATTCAGGCCAGCGGGGGACTTTTTCCCCAAAGGCGAGGATAATTTCTCCATCCCTTTTGTCAATTTCCGCAATCTGCCAATCTAAATCCGAGAAGTCATATTCCCCTTCTGTTTTTTCCAGATCATCCCAGTAAGCCATCAAGCGGAATTTTTGCGCTCCCAAATCATCCAAAATCGCGTTCAGAGCGGCTTCCGGATCCAGATTATACTCTCGCATATTTTTTGCGGAAAAGTTGACCCCATATTCCACATTATTAGCCGGGTCAGAGATGCCGAGTAAAAAATAAATTAGAATTACTCCCAATAAGCCAATAATTACAGTTATGGATATTATAAAAAATTTCTTCATAGAGTAATCCTTATAACGCATTTTTAAGTTGCAAATTACACGTTACAAGTTGCGAGAATTTATTTAAACGCCAAAATCGCCAATCCAAAGGTAATCAGAACTACGGCGATAATTTTTTGCACTTTTTGATTTTTAAATTCCTCAGCAAAAAGGGCAGGAATTTTTTCCGACAGAATCAAGGCGATGATCAGGAGAAAAATGTATTGGACCCCTTGAAGGGCGTTTACTATAATAACCGAGGAAAGAAAGATAGCATAATTCAGCATTATCGCGGCAAGGGCGGCAATAACACGAATACCAAGATAGCTTAAGCTTACCTTCGTTCCCGCTTTTTGAGGCGCTTTTTTAATTTTTTTACGCCAGAGAGGTACGAGAAAGATAGACAATGCCAGAGCGAGGCTCCCTATTTTAATCCAAATAAACCCTACCCAGAACGGAGTCAGATTATAGACATATTTAGTAAGAATAAAGGAAGCCGCGAAACAAAACGCGGCAGCCAAGCCATACATTACGCCTTGTCTGGAAAAAAGATTGCGGCGGCGGCGTTCGGCGGTAATCAATATGCCCCCTAATATTAAGAGATAAAAAGCAATAAATTGGTCTCGGTTTAATTTTTCCTGTAAGAAGATGGAGCTTAAAATGAAAGTAAAGAGCGGCACCATTGTGCCAATAAAAGGGATGATGCGAGAGGTTGGATTTTTTTCAATTGCCGAGAAAAAGAAAATGAGAGCAATAACAAAAAAAGCGCCTGCGGCAAGGGCGGCGACGATAACTTTCCCTCTCGGCATCTGCCAAGCGAGGGGAAATAAAAATATAGCCGATCCCCCCAAAAGGCCGTTATAGAAAGCGTAGGCTAAAGGGGATTTAACTTCGCGGGATAAAATATATTTGTCGCCCACGGAAACAATAGCATAAAGAAGATGAGCGGCAATAACTAAGAGAAGCCACATAATAAAATAATTTTTAATTTCTAATTTTTAATTTTCATTAAATTTTCAATGAATTAATTTTTAAACCGTTTGCTCCGTTTAGAGATTTTTCATTTCTAATTGGGTTTGAAAATTTCAAAATTAAAAATTTGATAGAAATTAGAAATTGAAAATTAGAAATTCTTGATGATGTCGGCATAAACGCGCGCTGATGGTCGGATGATTCGCTTTTGAGTGCGATAATCTATTTCAATTAAGCCAAAACGTGGTGAAAATCCGCGCGCCCATTCAAAATTGTCTATTAAAGACCAATGAAAATAACCGCGAACATCAATATTTTGAGCTATTGCCTTTTGGATCATCTCAATATGTTTAGTGATGAATTGGGCGCGGTATTTATCCTTTTGATCCGCCAAGCCATTTTCGGTGATATAAATGGGCAAATTAAACTTTTTTAATTCCCATAAAATCTGATATAAACCCTCGGGGTATATCTCCCATCCTAAATCCGAGGTTGTATTATTTTGTGCGCGAGAGATGGCATCTTTCATTTTGTAAAAAGGGGGCGCTAATTGAGCTTGAATTTTATAATGGAAATAATAGTTAATGCCCAGGAAATCGTGGCACCTTTTTGTTTTTTTATAAAAAACATTATTCCAAAATTTTTTTGCTATCTTGCAAGCTAATTTGTCTAAGGGAGAGCTGGCGGCGTCAAAATAAATATAATTTTTCGCAATCCCGACTTGGGCTTCAGGGAGAAGCGCGTGAATTTTTTCATAGGCTTGCTTGTGGCATTCCGCAAGTCTGTTGATAACCCTTTTATATTGCCAGAAGCTTTTTTTACCCGGCGGCCAGTCGCCTGCTAGATAGCCGTGGCTAGCGAAAACATTTGGTTCATTGATGGTGATCCAAAAATCAACATAGCCAGAGAATTTTTTGACCGCTAATTCCGCAAGACGGGTGAAATAAAAAACACCTTTGGGATGCAAAAATCCCCCCTTTTTCGCGAGCCATAAAGGCAGGGTGAAATGATGGAGGGTAAGCATTACCTTGAAGCCTTTTTCTTTCAAGGCTTTGAATACCTGCAGGTAGTGATTGATTTCTTGGGTGTTAAAATTGCCTTCTTGAGGTTCAAGGCGGCTCCATTCAAGAGATAAACGGTGGGCATTGTGATTCAAATTTTTTGCCCGCTCAAAATCTTCTTGAAATAGATTATAGTGATTACAGGCGAGCCCTGAAGATTTCAGCCCCCTTTTTTGTTCCCATTCCCACCAGTCGCTATTATAGTTATTACCTTCCACTTGATAAGCGCTTGTGGCAGCACCCCAGAGGAAGTTGGGAGGAAAACGAAACATAAAAATTCAAAATTTAAAATTAAAAATGTAAAATTGCAATGCAAAATTAAAAATTTTGAATTTTAAGTTGTCTCGCTTTGCGAGATCTTGCAAAGCGATGATAATTTTTCATTTTGCATTTTTAATTTTTAATTTTATCTAGATTCCCCGAAACAGCGCTCCTAAGATTAGAAGTAGTGGCGCTCCCATTAATGCCCACATCCCTACTTCAAAATCTACTCTATAGAAAGGCAGGGGTAAAATAGTACCGAAAATTCCTGTCAGAAGCAAGCCTAAAGCAGCAATCATTGTAATTAAACGCGGGGGGCTTATTAATTTTTTCAGGCTTTTCATATTTTTTTCAATATTGATCCTAATAGAAGTATCACCGTAGAAATAATTAATAAAGAGATTATCAGAATATCAGGAAAAGAGAATAAAAAATAGCCCCCTACTCCAGCAACCCAGAAGAGAATGCCGAAAATTAAGGTCAACAGTTTTGGAGGGTCAGGATGACTTTGGACCAAAACCCAAAAAATCCGCAGATTTTTTGGGACACTTCGGTATTTAGAGAATGAATTTTTTCTTTTTTTCACCAGATTTTAGAAAGTAAAACCAGTTTTCATTAATTCGTCTACTTCGGCTTTAATTTCGGCTGGATAATTTTTTAGTTTGTTTTTAACTTCTTCCGTGACAATAGAAGCGACCACGTCTGTATCTTCAGGCATTTTAAGATTGCTAAATTCGTTACCCGCGGTTTGAAAGTCGGTACCTAATTTAGTTAATGCTTTCATATCATTCTTACGAAGAGCGTCAGTCATTTGCACTAAGATTTGATCAAGATTTTCCAACTTTTGGATCAGTTGAATATGAACATCCTTGTAAGTTTCCGGGGGACTTGTTTTCTTTAGTTTGTCTAAGCTTTCAGTTAATGTATTGTGCATCTTGTCAAAAAGAGCAATCGCTTCTGCGGCGGTATTGGCTTTGGAACTGCCCATGGATTGAAAAGAGGATCCAATGTCCATCCATATTTGTCCGTATTCTGTCCAAGTAATGATTTTTCCTGCGGTGTCGCGAGCTATCGTGAAATATTCTTTCGTTTTTGCTTCCAGGGCTTTTGCCTTTTTAGGCGCTTTCAGGGCGTTAAGCCGAGCCAATTGATTTTCGGAGTCAGTTTTAACGACCATTATCTCGGTCTGTATTTCTTTTGGGGTTGTATTTTCTGTTTTGACATCCAACTTTTCCGAGGTCCATTTACTGTTGCTATCTTTCATTATTAAACTTACTTGTTCAGCATAAGATCTGGTTTGTACTCCTTTTTGCCAGGCATAAGCTGTGACTCCTCCTCCGACCGCAAGGATGGCAGCAACAGCAATACCGACGACGAGAGGTTTTTTCATTTTTTTTGTTTTAATTTATTAAATGTTTAATAATCAGAACTTAAAAATATTATTTGGCCTTCGCCGACCGTGATTGGTTTTGATTCTGATATAGGTCGGAGAAAGTTGCAAATAGGTTTATGCTTTTTCTTCAACATTAAGTATAAAATTTTGAAAAAGTAATGTCAAGCCTCATCCCTCTTTACGATGGGATAGTTCACAGAATGACTGATTATTTCTCCTTCGGAATTGAAACTAAATTCCCCTTGTACATTTTTTCCCGCCAAGACTTCGGGAAGCCAGTAAGGATCATCAGACCACATTTGGGGGTATGGAATTGCATTCATCGGTATCCACCGGGGTTTCATTTCATCTGATTCTTGGGGCTCGCCCTCCCATTTATAAATAAGAAAAACATGCACTTCTTGGTTCCAATCTTTATGATCAGAAGCGAAAAATTTTAAAGTCGCTTTTTGCGCGTAGTTTAATGGTTTGACTCCGATTTCTTCTATTGTTTCGCGGACTAAGGCTTCTTCAATAGTTTCTCCATCTTTTTCTTTGACTTTACCGCCAAAACCATTAAATTTTCCTTGACCGAGGCCTCTTTTTTTCATTGCGAGGAGAATTTGGTCGCCCTTGATAAGATAAGCCAGAGTTGTTTTTTTTAAGTTTTGGTTGCTCATAAATTTGTCATATATACTAATTAAATAATAAACACGGCGGCGGCAATAGCGGTTGTCCAAAGTCCGTCTTTATCGCCTTCCGCAGACTGCACGACATTGGTAGTTTTGAAAATTTTACCGCTCGCTTTATAAACTTGTTTCCTTTCATCCCACGCCATTGCCACGTTAAATTTCAATCCTAAAGTCGTGGCTAACATCGTCGCAGCTAAATCCTCGGCATAATCTCCCGCTTTCTTGGCTGTTTCGCCAAAAGAATGGTGCTCGGAAAGATAACCGTAGCCGGTCTGATTCATCGGGAGAGCTAAACCAACGGCGGAGGAAATCAGCCGATTGGGTTCATTAGTATCGCTGCGCGCCATTACGACAAAAGTAATTTGACCGGGTTTCAGCATTGATAATCCTTTGGGCGTAGAAACCAGTTTGCAGTTAGGCGGGAAGATACTGGAAACATTCACGAGGTTGCATTTTTCAATCCCGCCTTTGCGGAGCGCCAGTTCAAAAGAAGCGAGGTGATCTTTGTGCACGCCGACGCCCTTGGTGAAAAAACAGTATTGAGGGATCATATTAATTTTTTGTGTATTTTAAATAAGGTGAACACCGAAATGTTCTAAACTTTGGGCAAGTTCTGACATGGGGAGTCCCACGACATTAGAATAATCTCCTTCAATCTTTTTAATTAAAAGTTCGCCCAATCCTTGAATAGCGTAAGCGCCTGCTTTATCTAAGGGTTTTTCAGATTGAATGTAGTTATTGATCTCTTCTTTGGAAAGTTTGCGGAAATAGACTTTTGTTTCCACAACTTTGGAAACAGTTTTTTTATTTTTAGTGTCCAGAATTGTAAAGCCAGTAAAGACCGAATGCTTTTTATTGTTTAACAATTGAAGCATTCTGTAGGCGTGTTTTAAGGTTTTGGGTTTGCCTAAGATTTTGTTTTGATAAACAACCAGCGTGTCCGCGGCAATAATAATCGCGTTTGGATGTTTTTTAGCCGCCGCCTTTGCTTTTTCAAGCGACAAAAATTTTACCAGCTTTTTAGGTTCTAGTTCGGGATTGATTTTTTCCGCATAGCCGCTGTCTTCCGCCTCAAATTTCAGCCCGATTTTTTCTAAAAGCTCTCTGCGCCGCGGCGAATTGGAAGCAAGGATAATTTTGCGCATATTTTTTGACATATTCCTATTTTACTACAGAAATAGGGAAAAGGAAATAAAAAAAGCAAGCCTTAGGGCTTGCTATGGAGACTGCTTTTTTAGAAAAGAACTTTGGAATTTGTTAAATAGTAATTTGCAATTCTTCTGTGAGCAGCCGCTTTACTTCCGCTACGGGATCTTTGGCTTGAGTAATTTGTCTGCCCATCACCAGATGATTTGAGCCGTCAGCGATCGTTTGAGCGGGCGTGCCCGTTCTTTTTTGATCATCTTTGCCGACCTCTGACGATCGGATGCCCGGCGTTACCAGTGTCATATCAGAGTAGATTTCTCTTAATTCTTTCACTTCTTCGGGTGAGCAAACTAAGCCGTGAGCCCCGGCGCGTTTAGCAATCGCGGCTAGTATTTTTACTTCTTCTCGAGGTAACCGATTGTATATTTCTATACCGGTTTTTTCGTCTATGGAGGTAAGAACGGTGACCACAAGCACTTTTGTCGGAGTATCTTTAAGACCGTCCACTACCGTTTTAATCATCTCATCTCCGCCTGTACCATGGACAGTGACTGCCCAAGGAGGATTTTCCTGTAAATCTTTTACGATATTATCTGCAGTATTCTTGATGTCGTGGATTTTAAGATCCGCCATCACCCTTCCATAAACCTGAAGGTTAGGAATAAGGCTGGCTATTCCAGTGTTGAGCAGTAGGTTGTTCACCTTGAAAATGCACCCACTTGTGCGCAAGGGATCCATAATACTCAAGGCGGTTTCCCAGTCCATTCCGTCCAAAGCGATAATGAGCGGATTTTTTTCCTCTAGAGCAGGATCACAGCGCTGCATAATATTGTGCGTGATTAAATACTTACGCACATCGTGGAGCGTCATCCCAGACCAAACCTCCATTGGGATATTCTTAGCAGCAAATGTTTTTTTCCATCCCTCCTGGCGGTCCACCAGAACTACCATCGGCAGAATTTCAAGACCGCTAGCCAAACATTCCTCGTAGGGCATACTAGCCGAGCCGCCGGTAGTAATTACATCATCAATGACACACACGAGATCATTGTAATTAGCCTCTCCTATCACTTTTGCTTTGGCGACCCTTCCTTGTTTTGCTTCCTCTCTTATTGTTATATAGGGAATGCCAGTTTGAACCGCAAGTACTCCTGCGAGGCAACTTACCGAGTCTGGTACCTCCACAAAACGGTCAGGTTTTAAACGTCTCAAGGGATTGCTATAGACATTGCTGAGCCATAGTAATGCCTCGGGATTGCTCCTTGCCTCTCTTAGATTAATATAGACATCTGTTTTGCCACCACTTTTAAGTGGGAGTTGCCTTTTATTGTCCCACTTAATCAGGTCAAAGCGAAGTAGCTCTGTACAAACTTCATCTTGTTCTAATGGCGTTAGCCAATGTGAATCAGAAATTTTCATTTTTTATTCTCCTTTCAACTCAATGCCGTACCGATAATTTCGTTAATGTCTTTGATCCCTTGTTCCTGCAAGTAATTTTCTAATCCTTTAATCACCTCCTCCATCGTCTTTGAATTTGTAAAAGTGGCAGTGCCGATTTCTACTGCTTGGGCGCCAACTATTAAAAACTCTACTGCATCTTGCCAAGTCATAATCCCGCCGCAGCCGATAAGCGGCACTCCTAGCTTCGCTCGCGCTAATTCATAGATAAACCGCAGGGCGATGGGCTTAATACTTGGTCCAGATTGACCGCCAAGAATGATTTTGCCATTCACAAATCCTAAAGCGGGTATGGTGTTAATAGCCGAGAGAGCATTGGTCCCTGCTTCTGCGGCGGCTTCGGCGATTTGGACAATTGAGGCAACCGCGGGAGTGAGTTTCGTAATAAGAGGCAAAGAAGTTGCCTCTCTTACCGCGCTTACTACTTCAAAAGCCGTTCTCGGGTTTTGACCAAAAGCCATTCCGCCTCTTTCCGTGTTCGGGCACGAAATGTTTATTTCTATTGCGGCGATGCCTTCCACCACATCAAGGATTTTTGCTAGTTTTTGATACTCTTCCACCGTACTGCCGCAGATATTGACAATAATCGGCGGCTTTAGAGTTCTTAAGAAGGGCATCTTTTCAGCAACGAATTTTTTGACCCCCGGGTTTTGCAGACCGATACGGTTGATCATACCTTGAGGTATTTCACAGAGCCGAGGTTGATCCGCGCCATCTCTTGGTTCTAAAGTAATTCCTTTTGTAATTATGGCGCCCAGAGTATTGAGATCCACAAGATCAGTAAATTCTTTGCCGTAGCCAAACGTGCCCGAAGCCGGCATCACTGGATTTTTTAGTTCTATATCGCCGATATTCACAGTAAGATTTACCCCGTTAGAGGAAGCCATTGACGAAGTTAGTAGCTTAAAGGCGCTGTTAATGGGGTCGGCGCATACCGTTAGAGAATTTTGTTCTGTAACGGGGTTGACATTTTTTTCTTTTTCAGTAGGACTAGTTGCGGGGCTAGTTATTGTAGTGTCCAGGATTTTTCGTTGAGGGTCATATTTATCCCAGACCACCTTTGCGGCATCAAATACCGGACCCTTTTCACAAACCCTTTGGTTGCCAGAAGTTGTGGGAATTGCGCAGCCCAAGCACGCGCCTACGCCGCAAACTATTATCGTCTCTAAACTTACTTCGCAAGGGATTTGATGCTCTTTTGCGATTTCGGCTACTACTTTTAGCATTGGGCGAGGTCCTACTGCATAGATCATTCTCATATCAGCTGGTAATTGTTTTGCGGAAAGAGTGTTTTCTAGAAGTTCTGTGACTGTTCCTCTATATCCCAGTGACCCATCTTCCGTGGTCATCCTGACCTTCATTATTTCGTATTCCACAGGCGGGCAGATAATTGAGGATTCATTTTTTGCCCCTATCAAAAATAGAGGTTTGGTATGTCCGAGAGAACAGAGAGATCTAGCCCAAAAAATTAAAGGCGCGATGCCCATTCCTCCGGCGACAAGGATAGGGTTCTTAATTTCAGGATTGATGGTAAAGCCATTGCCTCCTAGTGGTCCTCGGAGATCTACCGTGTCTCCTGCTTGTGCTTGCGCTAGCCACTCTGTACCCGGTCCGACTGTTTTATAAAATAAGGAAATAAAACACCCTTCTTCCGCACCGGCAATGCTAAATGGTCGCCAAAACAATACTCCTCCCCCACATTTTACAGTGATAAATTGCCCTGGTTTTGCCTCTTTCGCAACTTCTGGACACTCAAGATTCATTTGGTAAATTAGAGGACCTATTTTTTGGTTCTTTAAGACAGTTGCCTTAATCTCGTAAATCATTTATTCTCACCGCCTTGAACATCAATGTTTTTTTAAATGAGCCATCTAAAAAAGTCTAAAGAGACCTCCTCTTTAGACTTTGTAAAAAATGTCAATAAGTGTGATCATTTGTGTTTTAATTCCGCGTTTTCTATTTTTACAAGAGAAAATTTTCCTGCCCGTTTTTCTAATTCTAATATAGCACAATCTCCAAGATGCGCCAATTCACCTGTTTTGATAATTTCTCGCAGAACGCAACGGATAGGGCCGCCGTGAGTGATAATAGCAATGGTATTATAATTCATCGTTGCAATTTTTTGCCAAGTTCTGATCACTCTTTCTTTAAAGCGGGCATAGGTCTCGGCACCTTTGATGGCGTTGCGATAATCTTTTAGAAGCTCTATTTCTTTAGGGTACTTTTGAATTGCTTCTCCCTTGTTCATTCCCGTTAAAAAACCATAGTTATTTCTTTCGCGGAGGTCCTTAATAGTTTTTATTGGAATTCCTAAAGTATTTTTTAGAATCTTGGCGGTTTCGCTAGCGCGCAAGTAAGGGCTTCTGAAAATGATTTCAATTTTTTTGTCTGTAAGTTTTTTAGCCAATGCTTCGGCTTGCTCTTTACCCCTTTCTGTCAGATGATCGTCATAATCGCCCCCAAAAAGATTTTTAACATCAGATTCACTCTCACCATGACGGATTAAATAAATTCGCATAGTTTATTGTGAATTACGAAATTTTCATAGAATCATAAAACATTCCTCACCTTGACCTGCGGAAGGGTTTAATAAATGACTATTCTCCCACCCCCTCCATCTCCCCCTCGGGCAGGGGGAGAGCCGCTCCCACCCCTCCTTTCTCCCCTTCTGGCGGGGGAAGTGAGTTGCGTAATTTAAGAACAGTTAATATTTTTTAATGAATTTTAGTGTTTCTTCTATAGTTATTATAATTCAATAGTGAAATTTTTGAGTTTTAAACAGACATCTTCTTCTGAAAAGGTTGTTTGGCAAGGGGTGATGGAGATATATCCTTTTCTAATCGCGTTGCCGTCAAATTCCACACTTTTTTCTTTGCTCGCGACCGTGACTGCTGAAGGATGGATATAATAATGCTCTTTGTGATTAATATTGACAGAGCAAGAATAAAAATCGGTTACCGAAGGCAAGGGTTTGGTAAATTTTACTTCGTTACTTTTTAAGAGCGGCAGATTGATATTCAATAATTCATAGCCCCAGAAATTATTTTTCAAAACCAAATCAATAATCTTTTTTACTTTTTGTCCTGGGTACTCGAGATAGGATTCAAGATCCATTTTAAGATCGCCATTTTCATACCAACGTTCGGGCGGACAGTTCCAGCTTACTGCCAGCCCCTTTTTCGCTATTGGCAAATTTAGGGCGCGGAAGGCGGCGGCATAAGTGCCGGAGGACATTATGGCTCCGGTCACATTGGCTCCTAAATTAATCCCTGAAATCACTAAATCAAATATTTCTTTAAAATAATTCCAGGCAAATTCCACCGCGTCGCAAGGAGTGCCGTCAACCCAAATCGCTTTTATACCATTGACCGTAGTTTCGCCCCATCGCACTTTTTGATCAAAGGTTAGCTTGCCTCCTACGCCGCTTTGCTGTTTTTTGGTGCCTGCTATCGTGAGTTTATATTGGTCTTTTAGAAAATGAACCAGAAGTTTCGTACCGATGGAATTATACCCGTCATCGCCGGTAATCAAGATGTTTTTAATTTTCATATTGTCATTGCGAGGAGAGCCTTTAGCCAGATCCCTCGCTTCCGCTCGGGACAGGCTTCGCAATCTCATCGAGCTATATTATACAGATTTATGAGATTGTTTCGGTCGGCATTAGATGCCTCCTTCGTTAATAGGCGATACATTTCATAACTTAAGGTTTAATAAGACTAAGGAATGATTTCGTGGTAGGTAGAAAATCAAAATTGGCAATTTCGGATTTTTTAATCCATTTCAAGTCATGGATTTTAGGATCATTAAGGTGTAGTTTGCCATTTACGAAATGGCAGTGGTAGGCGTGAAGCGTAATGTGCAAAATATAATCCTGATGTTCCCAAATGGCAGAGATGGGTTTTTTTAACTTTTTTAAAATTTTCACATTAAGCCCTGTCTCCTCCGCGATTTCCCGCAAAAGCGCCTGCCTTGATGTTTCGCCTGTTTCTATCTTGCCGCCGGGCACATCCCACTTTAGATGGGCTTTGGGCACTTCGGGATTAAACCGTTGGCTAATTAAAATCTCCCCTCTTTCATTTTCAATAATCCCAATCACACCGGTTATTTTCACGATTTGTTTTGAGGTTTTCATATGATTACTTCTTTGATTTGAGAAAAGTTTAGAGACACTTTCGGAGCAGAATCAATTTAAGCCATTTAATTTTTGAATAATTTTCCCTATCTTTTTATTTGCTTCCGCGCTATTTTTAACTTCATTATTTTTTAAGGCTTGGAAATAGTATGCTTTTTCCGTTTTTATTTTATGCGCGGAGGCGAAATATTGCAGAGCTTCCCCTGCTACTCTTTGTGAATTTTTAATCTTACCGCCGCCCACAACAATAGAGAATATTCTTTTTCCTGCCAGCACGTCAGTTTCATAAAAAGGATTAGTGCGGTCTATAAAATTTTTTAAGAGTCCAGGGACATTGTCAAAATAATTCGGCGTCCCAATCACATAAATATCTGCCCAAGTCATTAGTTTATAAAGTGTATCCATATCATCGTGAAGCGCGCATTGATTGCTCTTGTCGCAGGCGAGACAACCTTTGCAATGGGTGATTTTTTGAATCCTTAATAAAATCAATCTTTTGCTTTTAGTTTTAAGACCTTGAAAAATTTTTTTCAAAATAAATTCTGTATTGCCGTACCGCGGACTGCCAGAGATTAAGAGAAATTTAGGCATAGGGTTGTTAATTAACACTAGAAATCGAAAGTAATTATAGATTATCTTTCTTTTATCTAAAGGTCAACCTTTAAAGCCGACATTTTAGAATCGTCCATAAACCCTTTAGACCATCCTGGAAACGAATTTTTTTGCCTTGGGCAAAGGTGCGCGGATAGTAATGAATAGGTATCTCTTTAATTTTGATTCCCCTTTTTAATATTTTTGCCGTGATTTCCGCTTCTATCTCAAAACCATTTGTTCGCAGATTTAGGGAGCGCGCTAAAGTAAGGGGCAGCAGCTTATAACACGTGTAGATATCCGTTAACTTTGCGCGAAAAAGAAGATTGGTAATGCCAGTTAGAATTTGCACTCCTAAAGAGCAGCACAGATAGCCTTCTTGTTTTGGTTTTAAATTGCGAGAGCCATAAACTACAGGCGTGTCTTTATTCCGAGATCGCAATAGCACTTTATAATCTTCAGGGTCATATTCTAAATCCGCATCTTGAATAAGAATGAGACTGCCCTCCGCTTTATTCAACGCGGTTCTGATTGCCCTTCCTTTGCCTAGATTCTTGGAATGATGGATTAAGCGCAAAGGCAATTGATTTTTGAGTGTTTTTAATATTGTTAATGTGCGGTCAGAAGAGCCATCATCAATAATAATAATTTCTTTTTCATAATTTAAAGAAGATGCTTGCTGGACCTTTTCTAAAATTTTAGCAATCGTATTTTCTTCATTAAAAACAGGAATGATAATAGAGAGTTTCATATGAAATTTATCTGTCTTTCGCGAGAAGGCGTTGCTTATGAGCCTTGGGTAGCGTCCATAAATTTTTTTATTTAGCCTCAAAAATCAAAATCACATCCAGCCAAGAAGGCGCGCGCGGCGGCGCAGGCTCCTCAATTTCCATTAGACGAAAGTTAGCTTGTAATTTTTGGCGCAAGATTTCATTCAGGGGATTATCTGTTTTATAGAGTACCCAAATCTTGCGACCGGACACACTTTGCGTTTTTAGCTGCTGGACTAAATCTTCCGCCTCTTGCGCATATTTGTTTTCTTTCTTGAGCATATCCTTCAGATTTTTCCAACCAGTATGAATGCCCATCTCCGCGGGATAGTAAAACAAACTGAATTTTTTTTTGCCTTGATTCTCGCGGCTGAAATAATAATCAAAAGTGGCACCGGACAGGTCTGTGGCAATAACCATATCCTGATCACGTAAGCGGTTGAGTAAAGAGAGGCTTATGGTTTTGTCCGTGCTTTGATATTGGCGAATAAGATCTTGTTCTGCTACCACTTTTTTGGCAGCAAAGATTACAAGAGTAATGGTTAAAATCGCAAGCAGGAAACGGCTTCTGATTTGGGCAAAGAAATAAGCTAAGAGTAAAAGAAAGGCAGGCAAGACAATTATTTCATAGCGTCCCGCCACATAAATAGGTTTAAACTTTGAAACAGCGAAGGCCGCGATTAAGGGAAAAATAAAATATAGGACGAGACTGGTCCATACTACGGTTTTTAGCTGATGGTCGCGAGTAAGATGCTTCTCGTCTAACTTCGGGCAGGATATTTGGAGTTCCCGCAGAAAAAATATATAAAAACCTGCAATAATCGCAAAAATAAGGTAAGGCCAAAAAACACCGAAGGTGAAATATTTAAAACTTTGCCCTAAAATTTCAATTTTTACTTTACTTATCCAGGCATTTACTCCCATTTGGCTTTGATGGATGATGATTAGAATATTCGGCACAATTAATAACAGGATCAGGCATATTGTTCCCAAGATTTTTTTAAAAGGCAAAGGATATTTTTTGAGACGAAAAATAAAAAGGCTTAAAATTTGACTAGCCAGAATTAAAAAAATCCAAGGATGGGTATAGATGCCGGCAAGCGTGGAAAGAAGATAAAAAATGTAAGCGGAAATTTTATCCCTGCTCGCCGCCCTATGAGCTCGTGGAGCTTCACTTTCGCGCGTGATTTTCCAAAAAAAGTAAAAAGAGGCAAGGCCTAAAAAAGCAGCGAGAGTGTAGGGTCGAGTTTGGGCGCCAAACCAGAGCAGGAAATAGCTGGTGCTAGCGAGGATACTGGCCAGCAGGCCTGCTTTTGGACTTTGAAAAATTTCCTTGGCGACTTTAAAAATGAACCCGATTAAAACCAAAGCCATACAGGCGGAGAAGCCGCGCAAAGCCGTCTCACTATTTCCCCAGATCAAACTCCAAATTTTCATTATATAGATGTAAAAAAGAGGGTGGCCATCCATAACTGCTCGGCTGTAAATTTGAGGAAAAGGCAGCGCGATAATTTTGGCTACCGCCGCTTCATCCAGCCAGAGAGCCCTTGCGCCGAGGTGGTCAAAAATAAAAAGCGCAGCCAGGACAAGGCAGGCGAGCAAGCCTAAAAGAGGCTTATTTTTTATTATTCTCAATTTTAAATCTTTCACGCGGGAGGACAAATTGTTCAATAACTTTTTGATTTTGGGCATTGCGTTTTAAGAAAATAAGGGTGTAATCATCAACAAAGACTGGCGCCCAAGCAGGATCTTCAACGCGCTCGACTAAAAATTTTTGCGTCCAAGGAGTGAGGTCGTGATAAGCAAATACGATCGCGTTAAAGTTGTATTTTTGTTCTTGCGCTTGCCAGATTTCTTCTTTTTCCTGCATAGGAATATAGACTTCTTTGAAGAAAGAAGCGGGATAAGCCTCTGGTCGGTTATCAACGAAGATACGTTCCCGCGGATAAAGGTGAAAGATTAAATAACTTCCAATATCGTAATTATTAAAAATAGGTCCTTTAATTTTTTCCTTTTGCAGAAATTCCGCCGCCGCGCTATTTCCTGGGGAAAGTCCTAAACGGACATTATAATTTATTTGGCATTTGGGGTCGGATAGAAAGAAAATCAAAATAAAAATAGCAGTGAGAACATATGCGATTTTAAAGGACCAAGAATGAAATGAAATCCGAGAGGCAAGAATATTCTTTAAGTTAATCGCCAAGATAGGTAAAGTAAAAAGCCCAGAAAGCGTAAAATTGCGCAAAGCCCACCAGCCCATAAAACTAAAAATCGCGGCAAGGCAGAAAAGGGGCAATGAAAATTTACCCTCCTTCGCCGAAAGCCACGGCTGTAAGCCCGTGGATATAGGCGAAGAGGGTACCCTTCCGTAGCTCCGAAGGAGCGAAGGAGGGTAGGCTTCGGAAGGGTTTCGTCGCTGAAAGATTAGTAAGAGAGCAAAGCTTAAAATAAGCAAGCCGAAGATGATTTCAAAGAGCAGGAGATTAGGATCTTGCAATCCGTATTTTTCTAAAAAAATCACGGATTTATTTTCTAAAATCTCATAGCCATAATTTTGAAAAATTTTGAACGGATAGATCGCCCCTTTAGCAAAAAATGGGTTAATAAGGCTTGCAAGGCAAACCAAAATTAAGATGAGACCGATTTTTTTGATTTTTTGGGGGGAGAAAAAAACAAGCCTTTCTAATAAAAAAACAGCGATTAAAACCGGTCCTAGGAAAAAATAAATATGGGTGTTGACCCAAAGGATTTGGATGATCGGCAGGAGAAAAAGCCATTTAAAGGGAAGCCGACCATTTCGGTATTCCCAAAGCAGCCAAAAAAACAAACTTGCGAAAAGATAGGTGAAGATTTCCGGCCGCGCTTCGCCGCGCTCCGCAATGAGGGGAAGGACTAAAAAAGAAACGATGCTCGCAAGTCCTAATCCCGCCTCTTTTTTAGTTAGAATGAAAAAGAGCGTGAAAACGATAAAGCTGGCAACAACATAGAAAAGATGTAGGCCAGTAAAACCCGTAAATTGCAAAACAAGGTAAAAGATTACCGCGCTGCCCCAATGGTGGTTTACAAAGGGGAAATCAGGATAAGTGTAAGAATAATAATTTTCAAAAAGATGTTGAAAATTGCCTTGCAGGATAAGCTCGCCATTTTTCAGGTGCCGCCCTAAGTCTGCCGTGGTTAAATCAATGGGGCGAATTAAAAAAAGAGAGTACCAAGTAAGCAAAAGAAATAAGACAAAAATAAATTTCTTTTTTTGAATAAAGAAATCTGTAATTTTGGGCATTGTTTTTGGACTTATATCTCTATCCCTATTGGGCAATGATCCGAACCCATTACTTTAGGAAGGATGAAAGCTTTTTTTAAATGCGGAGCAAGCGGCTTAGAGATGAAGGCGTAATCAATCCGCCAGCCTAGGTTGCGAGAACGGGCGTTATAAAAATAGGGCCACCAAGTATAATGGCCGCCTTTCTCGCGATGAAGTTTACGGAAAGTGTCTGTAAAACCTAGAGCGATGATTTTATCTATCTGTTTTCGCTCCAGGCTCGTGAACATAGTATTATTTTGGTTGTCTTTAGGTCGGGCAAGGTCAATTTCTTGATGCGCGATATTAAAATCGCCAATCAAGACCACCTTTTTATCCTTTAGTCGTTTTAGACGCCGCAAAAGGCATTGATAGACCTGAAGCTTGTAATCCAAATTTTCTTTTTGTCTTCCGCCGTGGGGGAGATATAGATTAATCAAAACAAACCCCGGATAATGCAATTCAAGTATTCTCCCCTCCTCATCGAATTTTTTTAATCCCATCTTTGTATTTATCTTGTTCGGCTTTTGTTTGGTATAAACAAGAGTACCGGCATAGCCTTTGCGGCGCGCGGGATTGACATAGACGAGGTAATCGGCGGGGGTAAACAAATCCGGGGGGATTTGATCTTTTTGGGCTTTAATTTCCTGCAAGCAAACAATATCCGCTCGGCTTCGGGTTAGCCACCCCAAGAAATAATTTTCATAAAATTATCCCTTAAAAATTTTCAATAAATCTTTTAAAGAATAAATCGTAAAATCAATAGTATTTTTTGGAATTTCTTCGCGCTGGTCCAAGTTATAAAATACAGTTGTCATTCCTAATTTTTTGGCAGTGGCTAAACTCCTTTCTATATTATCGTCAATCATTGCCGATTCTTCGGGTTTGGCTTTTGCGTCGCGCAAGACAGTTTGAAAAAAAATAGGGTCGGGCTTGAATAAATTATATTCTTCCGAGATGCCTACATACTGAAAATAGGATAATAGTGCTCCTCCTGATAATTTTTCTTTTATTTCCGTTGCTTGATTGGCAATGATTCCGAGACGAAAGCGAGAAGATAATTTTTGCACCACAGGGAGGGCTTCGGGTCGGATGGGCGTAATTTGATAATATTCCATTTTCTCCTCGGCTCGCTTGGCTTTAAGCTCCTCGTAAGCTCTCTCGGCTTTCTTTTGGTTTTTTAATATTATTTGGAAAGTATTTAGGACTAAACTACCTGTTTTCCCACTTGCTTTGATACTAGCTCCGAGGAGTGCAATAGGCGTAATTTCTTGGTGATAACGTTGCAAAATCGTTAGCATATTTTTTATAAGCCAGTTCTCATAGCGAGTTTTGTCTATCAAAACACCGCCTACATCAAAGAAGAGCCAGTTTAATTTTTGTTTATTAGTTGTTTGGGGCACGAAATTGTTAATAAAATGAGATTACAGATGGTCTATATCAGTGGTCCTGGAAAGGAACAAAAGAATAGACCCCTCCCAAACCTCCCCTTAGCAGGGGAGGAAAATAGTTTATGCGCCGTGTTTAATCTCAATCACATCGCCGTCTTGAATAACATATTCTTTACCTTCGGTTCGGATTAGCCCTTTGGCGCGGGCTTCGGAAAAGCCGCCGGCGCTCACTAAATCCCGCCAATTAATCACCTCGGCGCGGATAAAGTTTTTTTCAAAGTCACTATGAATTACGCCGCCCGCTTGAGGGGCTTGAGCGCCTCGCACAGTAGTCCAAGCGCGCGTCTCATCTTCTCCGGTTGTCAGAAAGGTAATGAGATTTAAAAGCACGTAGGCTTTTTTGATTAAAATATCCATCTCCGATTCCTTGGGCAGTCCTAAAGCGGCGCGTTCCTCCGCGCTTAAATCCCCTGCTTCAAATTCATTTTTAATATTCATAATAAGATAAGGCCAGTTTTTCTCTTTAAACTTTTTTAATATTTCTAATGACACTTCTTTTGCTTCGCCGTTCAAAAGATACAGCCTGGGTTTCAGCGTCAGGAGCTGATATTCTTGGATGAAAGGTAATTCTTCCGGAGCAAAGCTTTGTTCGGTTAAGATTTTGCCCTGCTCAAGGAGATTTTTTATTTTTTGAAAAAAAATGTGTTTATTGACCGCCTCTTTACTTCCGGTTTTCGCTTCCCTGTCCGCTCTTTGTATAATTTTATTTACTGTGTCTAAATCTTTTAAAATTAGCTCTAAATCTAGAATCTCCTTTTCTTTAATAGGGTCAATAATATTTTGCGTGTTTGCGACGTTTTCATTCTTAAAAGCGCGCAGGATATAAATAATGGCGTCCACTTCGCGGATATGGGCTAAAAATTGATTGCCTAAACCTTCGCCTTTATGCGCGCCAGCGACTAAGCCGGCAATATCCACAAATTCAATTGTGGTATATATTTTTTTGGCGGAATGGGTAAGGTTGGCGAGTTTGTCTACCCGTTCATCGGGTACCACAACCACGCCCACATTGGGATCAATGGTGCAGAAAGGGTAGTTCGCCCGATCTACTTCTTTTTTAGTTAAGGTTTGAAATAAAGTTGATTTGCCGACATTGGGCAAGCCAACAATGCCGATGGACAAAGACAATTTTATTATTGTCATTCCCGCCCCGTAATAAATATGGGATAAACTCCAGCGGGAATCCAGGATTAGTGCTATTAACCTGGATCCCCGAGCCTACTTCGCCGAAGCAGGGCTTCTGGCTGCGAAGGCTGAATCGGGTCGGGGATGACAGAAGGTAAATATTTTGACAGTTATCTACTTTTAAAGTACATTAAAATGATCGTTTTGGCTAGGTTCTTTAGATAATAAGTGGTCTCAATCTATTGTGAGGAGGTATTACAATGGTTTTTAAAAGCGCGGTAACAATGGTGCTTGGAATGAGTGACGGTGGAACAATTTACAGGTTCGCGCCAGATGGGGTAAGACAACTGGCAAAAGCGGACATAAAGTGGGATTATGATTCATATGGCAGATATTGGAGTAAACCTTGGCTTTTGAGTTTTTGCAATTTAGCTGCAAGTTATCAGGGTACAGATGGTTGTCTTGTTTCGGGGGTGCCGGGGGCAGATTTGGCAGTATGCCGTAGTGAAAGCGAAGAATGGAATCCAAGAATTCCGATGGTGTATGAATTCTTGAATTATACTTCAGTACCAGAGAAATCACTAAAAGAAATTCAAGATATTATACCGCCGCGTGAAATATACCTTGCGACAGGAGTGCATGTTGAAACTTTCCAACCCTGGGCACAAATTCAATATATGTTGGATATGGGCTGGGATTTTGAGAGTGACCATATTGAGAGCATTGTGCCTTTGAGTGATTTGATCTCATCTTATTTAACAAATGGCGGGGCAATGATGGGTGGTCCAAGTATGTATAAGTCTCAAGGTTTATTAGTCCACAGCATATTAGAGAGACTTTTCCCGAATTTTCACCAAAAAATCGCGCATTGGCCGCCGTGGGAATTAGGACAAAATTTTGCCGGTGTTTATCCTGGCGATCATGATTCAATCCTCTCCAGGTTGATTGGATTCCTTCTTTCGCCTTGGGTGTTATGGACCGGATCCTGGGTTGGCGTGGCGCGGTTTATGCAAGGACTTTTGGCAAAGCCGAGCAAGACAACTTTTGACGCGGGAATTGCTTTTGAAGGCGCGGGCTGGACCGAGGCAGCAATTACCAATACTGGTATGTATGGCATAATCTATAAGGAATTGTTAAGGCGAGCAGGTCTGAAATACTCTGAAGTACAAAATATTGTATCACAGAGAATTTGGGAAGAAGATAGCCGTATTCTTGATTTGAAAGGACTACCGAATAAAGCTGAAGAAGCGGTGGATTGGTTGGTAAAAAAATGCGCGGCAGGACTCAAGTCAAATTTAAGCGAAGATGATAAAAAAATAATTTCTCTACGTGTGGCTATCTTTAGTTTCATTAAATCAGTTGCTAAAGCCTGCGCGAATGATTTAAAGAATGTTGCCTACGCTCTTGGTTTGGATATGCCGACAAAAGTCGCTATTACCGGCGGTTGGGCGGAAAATGAATTCTTCAAGTTAGCCCTTGGTGAGTTGGGGATTGAAGTAATTGTTCCCTATTTCGCGCATAATGCGACGCACGCGGGGCTCGCGGCGTTCGGATTATCCGAAGGCAAGGGATTTCCGCAGTTCTGTGAAGCTGTGGAAATGATTGAATCTTGGGCAAGAAAATCTAAATAGTTTTTTCCAAGATTGCTTTCTAATTTTTTAGAAAGCTTTTTTAATAGTAAATAATCTTTGACAAAAGTCGCTAAGGTTTTTATACTGATTAGATTGGCGCGGTTGATATTTTGTGTTGATTAGTTGGTTCTTTATGTCGGGTATTTGAACAATAGGGAGGTAAAAGTTAATGAATAAAGAAATTAAGTGGATTGGTTGGGATTTGAGCACAACAGCTTTGACTGCCGTTGGCAGGACGGAGAAGGGAGGAGAGGTTTTTGCTTCCGTGCCCACGGAAGGAAAGACAGATCTGCTGGGTCAACCGGCGCATAATTTAAATCTAGTTCCTTGGATGATGGACACAGTTTTAGAAAAGATTGAGGCGCAAGGATTCACCTTCACTAAGAAAGGGGCTACTTGTTTTTCCGTGCGCCAGCATGATCTTGTTTTGTTGGGTTGTAATAATGAACCCATTGTTGATGCGTTAAGTTGGGAATTTGAACTTGATCCAAAGGCGGGGGTAGAAGAGTTACAGAGTTTTAGAGAAAGAGGCTACGAAAAAATAGTGGGTCCGACGAACAAGCGTTTTATCGCTGTTAAACTAAAATGGCTTATTAATAGTATACCTGATATAGCGCCGTTGATTCGGCAAGTAATGACCACGGGCGACGCCATTGGTTATTGGCTGACGGGAAATGCGCGTATCGGCACTTCCGATGGGATGAGCAACGCTATATTGGACAAGAATAAGAAACTGGCTCTGAAAGTTTTGCGAGGGCTTGGGTTTGAGACCTCTTGGTTTCCGGCACCGATTCAAAGCGGTATGTCCGTAGGAATTATTCAAGATCCTGGCAAAGGCGATGACTGGGATCCGATTAAAGAGCGCCTTGCCGGCTGGGATTACCGCGCGGGCTTAGGTGATAATGACGCCGGAGCAAGAGGTGCGGGTTTAGATGACTTTGTGACCATTATAATGTCCTTTGGCAGCAGCGGGACAGTAACAAGAATTGCTCGGACTCTTGCCGCTCTAGCTGGAAATGCTCTCACCTTTGAGTATTTTCACCATCGCCTTTTGCTTAATATGCTGGAGCATTGCGCGAATTGGTATAATAAATTCATACGCGACAACTCGGAAGCAAGCAAGTTGAGTTATGCAGAATTAAATAATCTGGCGCAAAATGTTTCTTATGTTCATATAAGAGTCATCAAGCCAAATGAATATCCCGATGATTGGAATGATCGGACGCTTAACGAACAGATAGCTACTATCCAGAAATCGATCGCTTTTAGGATGGTAGAAATGGTAGGGGGTATGCTCAAGGAAGTTAATGATCCCCAAGCGCCCAAGATTGAACGAGTGATACTGACTGGCGGCTTGAAACAGTCGCCACTGATACAAATAACAATAAGGCACTTCCTTGAATTTTTTGGGTCATTTAAGATCTTTGTTAGCGCTTTGGAAGAGCCGTTCGCGAGCCAAAGCGCGGCGCGCGGCGCGCTCATTACAGCAATGATGCCCAGCTGGGATTTTGACGCTTACGCACGTCTTGCGAAAGAAATATGTCCTTTAAAGCCATTAGAGATTTAAATTTATTTAGCTTTCTGCGAAATTTACAGAAAGCTTTTTTATTTCACCTTGAATTACGAAATGCATTGTCTATTAGCGAGGGATCTGACTAAAAAAGCCCTCCTCACTAATAGATGAAAAGGGATTTTTATAATTCAAGTAAGTTAGAATATTTAACAGGTCGTATGAATTAAAGCATTTACCTTCCTGCCTTCTTTTGTTTTTTGTTCGTAAATTTGGATAATTTCAGATGTGGTGGCGGAAATTACCTCAATTTGATGTTGCCTAAAGTAATCCACTAATTCTTTTTTCACTTTCATTACCCCGCTTTGCCCTGTGCCAATTAAAATTATTTCAGGATTGCCCTTGAGAAGCCTTTTTCTTTCCCAATCGCCAATTTCGTGGGTTGTGCCAAATAATGTTTCAAGCTGGTCCACTTGTCGCTCTTCTACTTCATTCCCAATAATCAAAACCTGATAGTATTTTTTGCCATCAATTACTATTTCGCCAAATTTTGTGGAATTAATGTAAGGCATAGGTTTCCTATTCTGGCTCCATAAGCCTCTCATTTCGCTCGGGGACTATGGAGCCAACAAATGACGAGGTGAATATAACTATTTATCTTTTAGTTCTTCCTTGAGGATTTTATAAAATTTTTCTTTTGCATTTTTTTCTAGCCAAGGGTGATGTCCGCATTTTTTTAGCAGGATAAATTTAAAATTTTTTAAAGTTCGTGATAATGGTTCTTTTACTCCTTGATACGGATGCGGATCATAATCGCCGTGAATTGCCACCACTTGACACTTAATTTGCCTTCCTAATTCTAAAAGCTTTCCATTTTTTCTGAATTTTGCCGCTTCTTCCCAGACATTTTGATAAATATCAAATTGAACTTTAATAATTTCAGACTTGTTATTAATGGGATTATATGAGTCGGTCTTGTTAAATAATTTTCCAAATTGAGCAAAAATAGCATCTTTGTTTTTTATGCCCGGATCATTAAGGGAATTTTCTAAAATTCGCAATTGCGCTTTTGCCTTCTTATTTAATCGCCTTAAGCGAGTTTCTGCAACTTGCTTCGCGTAATTTTCTTCAAATGGCCCGCTGCTCACCAGTATAAGTTTTTCTACCCATTCAGGATATTTAGCAGTAAATATATAGCTAAGCCAAGCGCCCCAAGACCAACCGACTAATTTGATTGGCGAAGTTTTGTTTTGTTCCAATATTTCCCCTAATTCTTTTACCTGACCATCAATGGAGTTTTTCGTTTGAAACGGCTCCAACACGCCATGGTTTTTAGAAAGCTCTCTTGCTACAGGCGCCATTTCTCCGGGGGCGCCGGGACCGCCGTGAATGATTGCTATATTGAAAGGCGCGTTCCCGTATTTTTTGAGTTGTTTCATGGTTTTATTTTTTACCTTTTTTAAAGAATTTCATTCTCTTCTTTTCGATGTCCAGAGATTTTGCCACCAACTGCTCGGGCGCTCCCTTTTCGCTTCCTTGGCAATTTGTTTGGCAAGTTTTGTATTCATTAGTTTTTCTTGTTGGCTGACCATATTTTTGCCTTGGTGACTTTCTTTTAGCCAAGATTGGGCTTCTTTATTTCCCTGCCAAGCGTATTCTCTTAAAAGAAAAATCTGGTCTAACAGATCCGCGTCTTTAGCAATTTTAGCTTCTAAGGTTTTTCTTTCCTGATATTCGTTGGAGATTTTGATTAACTCTTTACTGTGCGGCAGGTCTTTTAGTTGTTCCTCCCTAATTTCATTCTCAAAGATTTTGACATATCTTTTGCTGACCCAATGGTGATCCATTGAACGCGACTCTTCCAAATCGTGAAGGAGACACATTTTGATTATCTTGTCCGTATCGGCTTTTAATTCGCGAGCGAGAAAATAACTTAAAAGCGTGACACGAAAGGAGTGGGAGGCGATATTGTCGGTTAAATCATAAGTCAGGAGCATTTGCTGATGCGCCCTTAAGACCTTTCTTAAACTGCCAATTTCAAAGAAAAAGGCGGTTAGTTTTTTAATTTGGGCTGGTTTCATATTTCTAACATAAGATATATTGTTTGTTGGCTCCATAGTGGCGTTAGCCCTATGGAGCCAGGATGCAAGCCGTGAAAGTATGATCAGACTTTAATAACGTTTTGCATTGCGGCTCCACAGCCCTCATTTTGAGTTCGGGACTATGGAGCCAACAGCTCCCACCCCCTCCATCTCCCCCTCGGGCAGGGGGAGAGCCGCTCCCACCCCCTCTTGTCTCCCCCTTCCTCCTTCGTTTTACTTCCGGCGTAGCGGGTCCGCTACGCCAGAGCGTCAGCGAGGCGAGCAGGGGGAGTGTAATTAAGTTTCCCGCACTTTTTGCCATTCTGCTTCAATTTCATCGGATGTTAACATGCCGCTTAAAATTTTAGAAAAAATTTCCTTTTTTGTTTCAGGGGGCCAAAGCTTATCAGGACCGCCGGGATTTTTGGCACTTTTCCAGATATTATATCCGTTCATAAATTTATTAATAGGGATACTGACTAAAACAATATCTTCAATCATATTTTCCTTGCCCTGATCCTGCAGGCGTTTCTTAGCCTTCGCGACTTGTTTTTCTTTATCATAAATTTTAAGGGGATCTTTGATGGTGGTAAATTGAATGCCAATATCTTTTTTTTCTTTTTCCGCCCGAATACCAACACCGCGATAATGCTGGCGGCGGTGAATAATGAAATCTATTTTTTCGTTTACGTCCTGCGCCACGTCCGCCGGAATTATTTTAAATGAGACATCATAATCCAGAGAGATTTTTTTAAGAAAATTTTCAACCATTTTTTCCGCGATTAATCCAGGATGTCCTTCCCTATTCTGATTGTCTTTGAAAATTCTTTTGTAGGTGTCTTGCTTGAATGAGTCCAGTTTGGGGTTTACTCCTTCCGCAATAATAATTTGGTAATCATATAGAGCGCGGAGTTCATTTTCCGCCTGTTCAATTAGATATCTTTTGCGAATATTGCGCGGAACCGTTTTGGGATCCAGGGCGTAGATAATATCCCAAGAATCATCGGTGAGAATTTCGCCTAAAGTTATTTCCATTTCTTTTCCCTCATTGCGCTGCCAAAAAAGTTTTTCATCCTTTTGAACCACAAAACGACCCCTTCTTTTTTTTATTTCGGGATTTTTTTCTTCGGGTGCCTCATCCAGAGCGGCAAGTTCACGATGCAATCTTTTCATAATTCTTTGTTTTTCCACTTGAAGATGATAGATTGTTTTTGAAATATCTTTAATTTCATCAATTTCTTTTTCGGGAGGGCGTTGGAAAAATGGTTCATCAAGCAATAAAGCGGGCATTTCTTTGAGTTTTTCCTTGGCGGATTCGTTATATAGGCTTATATCTTCTTCAAAATTTTCGCGCATATGATTAAGGATAATAAGTGATAGCTTCTTCTTTATTTTAACTAAAAAGGCATCTTAAAGCAAACAAACAAAAAAAGCGGTAATGGTGCTGTGCCGTTTTTACCGCTTGGAATTAAGAAATAAATTTAGGTTAACGCGCCAATATGCTCTCCTCTAAACTCTTTCCGCATCTTCTCGCTTCGCGTCTTTAGCTCTTTTATGTTTTCTTTGGTGACGGCGGTGATTACTCCGCCGAAGATATTTTGCGGGGTGTTATAATGACAGTTTAAAGTGATGTCCCTTCCGTGTTCCGCAAAATTCCTGGCTACTTGCAGAATAGCAGTGGCGGATTTTCCAATGAACATCAGGTCAGAAAGATCGCACACCCGCCCTTTGCCATTAAACGCCATTGTAAGACCTACTTTCTTTAACCACCGCATCACTCCTTCGTCAGTGATGCTGTCCCCGACATACATTACTTTTGCCTTCAGAAATTTCTTTTGTTGCCTAATCTCTTTTGCTGCTTCTATTTTTTGGGCTTGACCTATCGGACGCACGGTTCGCAATAGATTGCCTAGCGGCATATTATAGATTGTTTCCCAGACGAACTTCGTAATCGTATCGTAGCACTTTTGGTGATCGGGCGCGATTTCGCCGGTCTTATGATCATATTCAATTATTGGCGCCAGCGTGGCAGTATGTTCCATAAAGCGCAGGAGTAATGCGTGTTGTTCTTTTGTAATCAGGGTTTGTTCGTAATTTTCTACCCGAGTGCAATACGTATGATCAAATGGGAAGTCTACATAATCGCAGTATGCCTGGATAAACCAGTCATAACTTGTAGAAATCATCCAAACTTCATAGTGCCTCTGAAGAGCCGCGAGAACTTCTTTGATGTCTGGCACGACCCTTAAATTTTCCCGCGCAATCTGACACAGTTCTTTCTCTGTTGCCGCCATCGCTACAAAGAATGGCAGCATTACTTTCAGAGTGTGTCCGGGAGAGTATGATGGATCACAAGGGATTTTATGAAAAACGCCCCAGATGTCATCAATATTGCTGATTCGCTTGTAGAATTCTCTGCCGATTTCTTCGCCTAGACCGCAGAGTTTTGCCAGCTTTATTGTAGTTTCAAACGCAATGTCGCCTAAAGTTTGAGGACCTTCCACATCCAAGATAACTAAGATTTCACTATCATTTTTCATATTCTGTCTCCTTTTTTTGTGTTCAAACCTCTTTGAGTTCATCCTTAATTTTTTGAGCCAAGGATGGACGATAATGACTTAAAAGTTTAAAAAGGGCTTCCTCCATCTCTTTTGTTACCCCTTTGGCTAAGTTGTAGAACTCAATTTTCGCAGCATCATTTGTCCACTGAACGTCCTGAAGTTTCTTTCTGAATGCTTCAATAACAGAACTATCAATATTACACATTAAAATCACCTCTTCGCAATAGTTGTTTTAAAAATACCTTAAGGCAAAATTCGTTTAAAACATTAAAAGAGCGAAACTTTTAAAATGTTGATCTCTGCTTTTAATAACTTCAATTTCAAGATCAGCGGCGCGGACTGTCGCGTAGACATCAATCCCGCAACTTTCCATTGAAGGTCTAAGCTTTTCCGGGTGGCGGCATAATCTGGTATCAGCTATTGTGGCGTGTTCTATTTCCGCGGCTACGCATTTCTCACAAAGCCTGCAGGGTCCTCCCGCGTAAGAAAATGCCTTGTAATTACCAGCCAAAAAAGCCCTTTTTTCTAATTCAAGCATCACTTGCCGCGCTTGCTCTTGCCCTTCTCTGCTTGATAGGTTTGCAAATTCAAACAATACAACGTTCTGATAGCAAGGGAGGATTAAATTCGTTTCCGCGTGCGTAGGGGTAAAGGGGGGACAGTTAAAGTGTTTGCCGAATTCAGGACATCCAAATTGGCATTTTTGGCTCACCCAAGGCGCGACAACAATCTTTTTTATGGTTATGACTCGGATTGAGCCTTCATTTTCCGCGGCAATCGTTTTTAGAGTCTTGACTGCGGTTGCTCCGTTTTCTTCGGCGTATTTCGCCAGCTCGTTTATCATATCTTTCGGGTTGCAATCTGTTGCTTTCATGCGGCGGTCTCCTTTCTTTTGAAATTTTAGTTTTCAGCCATTACAGTGATTACGGATAATAAATAACATAGTGAGCTTTATATGCCCTTGCCTTCCAGCCGGGACCATTGAATCAATGAATTAATGTCTAGTAAAAAGAACGTTATAGATAATTCTGCATTATTTGTTTGGAAAAGTCAACAATCTTTTAATGAAGATTAACACTTTCTGCCAGAAAAACAAACTAAATTGCTCGCCATACTCTTTCAATTAGTTATCATTGCGGGACAGGATTAATTTATCATATTTTACCCTAATTCACTATTTATCATATATATTATATTTTTTACAAAAAGTGGAATTGACACCGTTTTTGCGACGCGCTATGCCAAACAAAAAAGCGCGTACCGATAAAATAGAAGGTAAGCGCCTGTAAAGTATCACATTTTTCTTATAGTTCTTGAGCAGTCCGACCGCAGACTATGCCTAGCGCTAATGCCATATAGCTTTCGAGAATCATGATTTCGGAGTAATTAGAGATCCCAAATGTTACCGGAAGCTCTAATGTTTCAACAGCGGCGTGGTAAAAAAAGTAAATTAATGCCGCCGCTCCGAAATACCACGCGCACGATTCTTTCGCAAAGATTTCACGAAATTCTGTTAGGCGGGAAAGGACTATGCCGAAGAACACCATAATCAAAAAAATGGGAATAATAATTGGGTGATGGACCCAGTATGGATGGCTAATTTGACCGTGCAGCTGCGGCTCAATGACATAGGTGAGAATAATCGCCGTGAGCAATGCTAAATACCGCGGCTGATAGCTTGACGCAATCTCCGCTATAAACATAAAGACCACCGCGAAAATAATAGAGGCGACCGCTGTCTCTATAAACGCGATCCGACTTATTACCCAGGTTGCATCAAACCAATGCCAGTTGCCATCGTTGGGCACCCCAGAAAAAAAGAGCGAACCAAAGATAACCGTGCCGACCAATAATCCCACAAAAAAGAAAACGATTGGATTCCACGCCCGGCATAAGGCAAGAAGACCCCAAAAAATAAGAAATAATATACCGAGTACGACCGCGGTGAACAGCGATGAAATAATTACTTCAGGGTCTCGCAGATTAAAAAGTTCGAGAGCAATATACCCACAGATTCCAATCAAACTCCATTTAAGAATAGTACGCACTCGCCTTTTTGAAATTTGGACAAGCCGTCCTACCACAAAGCCGGGAATGGCGCAAAACGCGAAAAGAAAAGGATCCAAGAAAAGATTCACGAACGCAAATCCCGCTAAAAGATACAAGTGCCACCGTTTGCCGGATTTTTGTCGGACAACCACGCCAACAATTAAAAAGAGAAAAAAGTAAATCGGGATATTGAGCAGAAGAAACGCAATACCAAGCACAATGTCCATTATATACCATCCTTTCTGTTGAGAACTGATTAATATCTATTGCCGTGTATCTTATGCGGCTTTATACTGTAGCAGGGAGAGCGCTAAAGGGCAAGATTGCTGTCTTGCTTTAGGCGAAATTTTGGGGTCATATAATGCACCCTTTACCCCGTTAGAAATAAATTTTTAGACGGGGTTTATTTTATTTTAAAAATAATCGCCGTGGGCAAAAGCCTGCCTGGTCCCACTTTGTAAGCATTGTTCCAGTATAAAGCGGAGGAACCGCCGCCGTCTAAATTGAGGGCTGTAGTCACGCCGAGCGCTTCCATCACACTCGCCATATCCGGCACGGTCGCTCCCCGCGCGATCACCAAGGAGACGACTTTGCCTTTCACGCCAATCGCTCCGCGGTAACCCTTGGTATTCTTTTGTTTATCATCCATTTTTTGCGTTGCGACAATGTTTTTGCCTTGAAAAATCAAAGTGGGAGAATTGGAAAGCAGCGCCTGCGCCTTAACACCATATTTATTTTCAAATTCAGTTAATCCCTTAAATTCCCGTCCATCCACAAAATAATAATGATTGTAATTTTGATCAAAAACTAAAATTGAACCTTGCAGCCATTTGATCTGTCCGCTATTCATTAAAAATTTCCCGCGCGTATTATAAAAAGGATAGAAATAATAATTTATTTTTCCCTTGCAAGAGGCATAATCCGGCGGGCAAAAATAAGCGCCATGCATGCCAGCAAAACCCTGGTTAACACTGATATAATCTTTTAAAGAACGCGCGGGACAATTATTCCAGCAGTCTCCACCGGCGGCGGTTTCAGTCAACATATCAATCTTGTTTTTCCCTAAATCAATCACCGCTAAATCAATATTAAAAGTGCCGCGCTTGGTCTGGATATTTTTACGGGTATAAGAGGTAATGCCAGAGGGCGGAGAAAATGAAGCCATCCGCAGCGCCTGAAATTCCAGATCGGGAATGTCTTTAGAGTAAGACATAATTAAAACAGCCGTGATCAATGCCAAAAACGCGATAATCCCCAGAAAAAGCAAACTTGTAACATTAAATTTTTTTGGATTTTTTTTGGTTGATTGAGGCATGTTGGAGTAGATTTTTAAATTCTAAAGAAAATTTTTACGGGGACGGGCTTGTTGAGGTTGACGAAAAAGAGAGACTTAAATTTGACAATAATGTATCTTTGTGCTTAGATATAGTTAGTAAACCGTTGTTTAATTCAATGTATTGAAAGTTCTTTACAGGTTGATCTAGCCTATATAACCAAAAAGAGGAGATTTGAAAATGCCACAACAAGGCTCTGAAGAAAAAAAGTCAGATATTTCTTTGCACTTGGATCAGCAAGCGCCACAATTCAAGGCGGCGATAGAGGCAATCAGTGATTCATACCAGAATCGATTGGATGCGTTGAGAGAATATAAAATTTTTTTTGAAGGGATTTATACAGGTTATAGCGTTCAAGATTATACAAGGGATATTGAAAACGGGAACAGGCAATATTATGGAGAACGATTAAGGAAAGCAAGATTAGCGATCACAGGCTATCTCAAGGGTATTGGACTTGGCTCCTCCATTGATCTTAAAGACATCCCTGACGAAGAAGCTGTTATTCAGATAAGAGGGATTTTTGATAACTGGTATGTTAAAGAAGTGGCATCCTTGCAGAAGAGTCTTAAGGAAGATTTAGACAAATTGATCGATCGGATGAAAGCTTAAAAAATTGCACGGGATCAAAAAACCAGAGATCCACAGAGACGCAAAATTTTGCGCCTCTTTTTTAAATTTTTGAAGTTTGGGGGTCAAGTCATAATTCAAGACCTGAACCAAAATTTTTTATTTTGATCTATTCCATACGATGACTATTCTCCCACCCCCTCCCCGCCCGCCTCGCCTGAAGCGAAGCGATGGCGGGCAGGCATCTCCCCCTCGGGCAGGGGGAGTGAGTTCTGTAATTCTGTGATTCATTGCGGAGTTTTTCGCCTTCTCGCTTCGGCTTGGCGCACCTCCAGTTCGCTCATTCCGAAATGATGGGCGATTTCGTGCCAGACGGTATTTTTCACCATTTCTTTAATATCTTTCTCATTGCGAGCCGCCATTTCAATCGGCTTTTGAAAAATAGTTATTTTATCAGGAAGCACCGCGCTGTAGTTTATTCCCCGCCTTGCCTGCGGCACACCTTCATATAAGCCGAATAGTGTCCAGTTGGGATGGATGTTTAGTTTCTTTTTTTGGGCTGATGTCGGTTCCGCTTCAATAACGATCGCCACATTATCTAATTTCCGTAAAAATCTTTCCGGAATTGCCTTTATTCCTTCTTTTACAATTTTTTCAAACCCTGGACGATTTAACTTTCGCATAGATTATTTAGAACAACGCTCCGGTTAAATTTTAAAGAAAATTTTTACAGGGGCGCGCTAAATATAGTTGCTTCACTCACTTGGGATTATTTGAAAGGTGGCTAGGATTTGATCTCTTAAAGAATCTTCAATGCCGGAACTAACGGAAAGGTCAAAAATATATTGGTGCGTGTTGTTAGGCAATGGATTCCCGGCAGTAAAAACATATCGGATCGCATACCCTTCTGTTTCGCGGGGAGTGGCGACCAGCGCTTCATATCCCGCGATTTCTTGATTGCCGGTTACCTCAAAATATTTGCCTGCTTCGCTAAACCATTCCTCGGCGGTTAAGCCGCCTTGGTTATATAGATATTTGATTGTAATTATTTGCGGAAAACAATAACCCTCAACAATATCTTCAGGGCAGCTATTTGGAACTTCAAGGGTAACTTGGTGGGTCACCCCGCTTTGGGTGTCCGAGATTAAAGTAAAATTGCTCGGCACGCGGATGGAAAATAAATTTTGGGGATCTTGATAGGTTTGCCATTCTTCTTCGCCTGCAGGGCTTGGGTTAGGCGCTGGACTTGGCGACGGTAGCGCTGGATTATTACTCTTCTTTTGAATAATACAGCCGCTAAAAATCACCACCCATACTATTGGGATTAACAATAGAGTGATGAGCTGAATGTTTTTTTTGATTTTGGGCATAGTTTTATTTTTTCAGCCCTAGGTCGTTCATACTCTGACGAGTCTTCAGACTCGAAGAGCTGATCCGCCTTGGGCGGAAATTCTTTATCTTAAATTTTTTGGTCTTTTATTTTTCAAAAGGAGACAAATATAGGACTTTTTTTTATTCCTATGCCATCTTATCAATTGCTTCAACATTTCTCTTCCATTTTTGAAAGCAATATTTTTCGGCAACTTGGAAATTTCAAACCATCGCAGTTCTTCAATATCATCACCTGGTTTTAGTTTTCCGCCAGTAACTGTTGCCGTATAGCATATGTTCATGGTCGGGAACGAGCCGTCATAAACGTCCATAAAAAATCCTATCATATCTGTGGGTTCAACTTTAAGACCGGTTTCTTCACGGACTTCTCTCTTCATGCCTTTTTCGGGATGCTCTCCCGGCTCTAAAAATCCTCCAATAACATCCCACATGCCTTTTGAAGGATCTATTTTTCTTTTTCCTAACAAAACTTTATCTCCGTCCAAAATCAAGGCGCTTGAAGTGGGTTTTGAGTTTTGGTGGAAAATGAACTTACATTTCCATTTCAAACATTGCAATCTGGAGCGTCCGCCTATTATTTTTTCGGTTAGCAAATCTCCGCACTTTGGGCAATATTTATACAACATTTCCCTGTTATTTTAATAGATTTTTTGATTTAGAATAAATTTCTTCCAGCTCTTTTATTATATCGTTATTTAACCTTCCTTTCAAAATTTTTAGAACCTCCCCGTAGTAACACATTTTTTTATCTATTGGCGCATTAAAGTTATCAAATAGTTTTTCACCCTGTTCTTTATATGCTTCTGTTATAGACTTTAAATTATGAATTTTGTCTGCCGCGCAAACCATCATTGCTTCAAAGCTATCGTTTTTTAAATTATCAAGATACTCCTTCTTTCTTTGCTCCCACGTCGCTTTTGCTTTTTCTGGGCTATCTTCTGGGTCTTTATTTTCCGAAACCTCTTTTACTATTTGGGCTATTTTATCACCAAAATCTCTTTTTATATCTTCCATCGTACAACCCGGAACATCTTCTAAAACATCGTGTAACAACCCGGCAACAATTATATTTTCATCGTCTGTATAGTTTGTTAAAATAAAAGCAACGGAATAAGGATGAGTAATATAAGGCACATTCGCGTCTTTCCTTTTTTGTCCGAAATGAAGCACGCTTGATTTTACAATAGCTCTTTGAATTTTTGGCGTTAGCTTCATATTTTAAAAATATTCTATTTAAACCAGTTTCAAATTTTTCCGAGGGCGCGCTTGATGGAGTTAACCCTATTTTTTTCTACTTTATCATTACTAAAAGCATTTTAAATCTTTTTAGCGCTTTTAAGGAATGGGGTTTATGGGCAGGAAGTTTAATTATTTGCCCTTCAATAAGCGTGTATGCTGTTTTTTCAATTTTAATTTGCGCTTCACCGTCTATAATATAAGCCAGCACATTAAACGGGGCTGTGTGTTCGCTTAGCCCTTGACCTGCGCCAAAAGCAAAAATTGTTACTGTGCCATTTTTTGTTTTTAAAATTTCTTTGCTCACTACCGAACCTTGTTGATATTCAATATGTTCTTTCAATGTGATTATTTCTTTTTGCATAATTTTTTTACAATTTTCTTATTGGGTAATTTAAAAAAGTTTGGTGTTATAAATCTCGCCAATATTGAGCGACTTAAATAAATCATCATTCAAGATTTTTTCTATTTTGGCCAACAATGTTTTATCATTAGAACTTATTAGTTGGGATACTTCTTTGCTTTGGTTGTCTATAGCATATATTTTCAGACTATCCGTGTTTAATTCGGCCTTTTCTAAAAATATTTTATTCAAACCAGTTTCAAACTTGTCCATATCCGAGAAACCTCCTCCAAAGCTATTAGAAAAATTTATAAGTCCTGCACGTTTTAAATCATATAAAGTTTTTGTTTTAGAAGATTGTAATTCCATATTTTTTAAGCTCTTTGAGCCGATCTATAATTGGTTGTTCGACCAATGAATTTTCGTTAATTTTAATCATATTTATACCAATTCTAGTTCATCTTTATTCGGAGGAATAAATCCCTTTGGCAAATCTTTTAGAATATTTAAATGACTATAAATTCTATACCTTATTACTTGTGGTATTCTATGCCATTTTTCATAAAGTAGGTCATTTTCTTTAATATATTCTAAATAAAAGCTCTCAAAAATTTTCTTAAATTTTTTTTCACCTAAAAAAGAAATAGCAACTAATTCGGCTATTCCAGCCGTAAAAAAACATATTGTATAAAGGTTTCTTTCCAAAAATAAAAGCAATCCACCTTGCTTTAATTTGGCGAGAGTCTCAATTCCCTGATAATTACTCCAAACTCTAAATTTATACAAAATATCTAGAATGGTAAAGATATCTTTATTATTTGCTTTTGAAAAAAAAGTTCTTTTAAGATCATTACGATATTCATTTTCTAATTGATATATATTTTTATTGCCTCTCGGACATTGAGCATATTTAAACCGCCACTCTCTTTTATTAATATCTAAAAAACTTTTTTTGATCAATCCTTTTTTATAACAAATATTAAATGGAAATTTTAATATTATTTTTGAATATTTAGATAGCTGATGTCTATTAAAATATATCGATGACTTTCTATGTTCTTCGGTTTTTAAGCTTGGATTCTCGGTGAAAACAAAGGAAGTAAAATAAGAATAAATAGAATAATAATATTTGATGATTTTCCAAGAAGGAAATAATGAAATTCCAGCATCATCATCTATATAATCCAAACTACTGCCAATATTAAAATCCTGTGAAAAGGGATAACCTCCTGCTATTTCATTATACCAGCCTTGCATTAAATGAAACTTAAATTTAGTCTCTGAAAAATTTTTACCGACTAAAACATTTTTAAATTTTAAATGATTATAATCCAAATCTTTAATAAATAATTGATATAATGTGTCGATTTTATATCTTCTGCTTTTCATCATTTCACGATCAGCAAATCTCATTTTCAACATCCAAGCAAATCTATCTACAATATCATGATATGATAGATATCCTTCCAATTCTGGGTGATATTCATATAAGAAGTGTTTCGGTCCACTTAATATTTCTTTTTGGTATTCTTTATTTGACGAAAGAAGGTTTAATCTCGGGTATTGATATGTAGGGATTAAATATCTTTTATCCTTCCCTAATGTATAATCTAATAAATCTGATTTTATTAGTTGTTTTAAATAGCTTTCTTTAAGATTAAATTTCTCGGAAATAAATTTTAACGTTTTTAGTTCTGTCATTTAAATAAAATGTCTTAGGGATTAACTTTATTTTTTTCACTCATTAACTTTGGTAAAAGTAGATCGCAAAGAAATGATAGAGTTTATCCGCCGCCGCCGAATTTCGCGCCAGCAAAAATGGCGTGTTGCCAGGATTATTTTTTATAAACAACAAAATAAGGCAACTTATCTAACCCAATATAATTAAACATCCAAAGTTCTCGGCCTGATTTTTTTATTGTAGTAAATCTTTTTCTCAAATTTACTTTTGGAATGAATGGATAAAATCTAATTTCTTGGCGTTTACCACCTTGCCCGTTCCATTTGAAATTTACTATTAATGGTGGGGTAATAAATCCTGATTTCAAAACTTTATCAATAATTTCCCATCCCGCTCCAAAGATGATGGACTTTGGTTTGCATAGGTTTGTTTTTATTTGAGCGCGAAACGAACAAGCTGTACATTGCACGTCGTACAGAGGGTAGCTCTCCGGCAATAACATCAATTTTTTCTTACAATTTGGGCAAGATACTAAATTGACAACCTCCTGCTCTCCAAGATTGCCAGCATATTTGTTTCCGTGATTATTTTTCATAATTCTATGTAATAGTTTCCATCCTATGTTTAGCCATTTTAGAATACTTGGCATTTTTTTCTATCCCTATCCACTTTCTGCCTAATTTTTTTGCAACTACAGCTGTGGTGCCGCTACCTAAAAATGGGTCTAAAACCAGATCGCCTTTATTTGAGGACGCAACGATGATCCTTTTTAGCATCTCTTCCGGTTTCTGTGTTGGGTGTAATGCTCTACCATCCTTTCCATGTAATCTTTCTTTTCCTTGTACTAAAGGCAATGACCAAACATCCCTCATTTGTTTGAGTGCCCCATTTTTCTGTGTTTCAGGGTTTATTTTTTTTAATTCGACATAGTTAAAAATCCATTTTTTACCCTTAACCGCCCAAACGACAAATTCTGTTGAGTGAGTAAAAACTCTTTTTGTCATATTGGGCATCGCGTTTGTTTTTTGCCAAACAATGACATTATTAATTTTGAAATCGAACTGTTTCAGTACAATGATCACCTCTGCAAGATTGTGGTAGGTGCAAGAAATATAGATTGAGCCATTATCTTTCAATATTTTGTGGCAAGCACCAATCCATTTTTTCGTAAACTGTATATATTCTGGGGCGGTCATTTTATCCCATTCTTCGTTCACCATATACCAATCACCGCCAGTTTTATTTCCTTCCCATTTAAGACCATTGCCCGAAAGATTGTAGGGCGGATCGGCAAAAATCAACTCAACTGACTTTTTATCAATTTTTTCATTCAATATTTTTATGCAATCGTCAGTGTAAATAGTGTTGAGCTTCATAATTATTGCTTTGCTAAAATAGATTTTTGCCATTCAGTAATTGTTTCCGGTATTTGCTCAATCCACTTCTCGGAATGAGCAACACGATTCGTTAGACTGAGGATTTGTTCATAAAGATTTAATAACTCATCGTGCGTAAATCGTTTTCCTTGTTTTCTGATTTCTAAAAGACTTTCAAGTAGTCTGACAAATTGCGCAATAGAGAGGGGAACAATTTTTTGTGCAGTTCCTTTATAGCCGTATTTTATCGCCATCCAAAATGTCTCAACGGTATCTTGATGTAGTCGTGGAGCAATGAATAGGCAATAAGCTGTCTTGTCGGTATGGGATTCTTCAAAGTCGCGCACATGACGCATAACAGGTTGTCCCTCGTTGTACCACTGTGAACGATTCGTCAGCATTGTAACCTCGCATACGGAATTAAACTGTTCATAAAAGCATTCTATATCCGGCTTATTGGCTGGCGCAGTAAAAGTAGGCTCGTTGTCATCTCCAACCGGATAGTTTGGTTTAATCTCTAGTGCGTCGTTAAGAGCGTTGAGTGCAAGCGTTGAGAGCCTTTCAAGTTCAATACTCTTTTTATTGTCTGACTGATAAATACCCCTAAGTGCGTTAATATATTCTTGAATTTTAGCGACATCTTGCGATTCAAAATGAGTTTCAAGCTCTTGTAGTTTTCTACGGTAACCTCGCAATTGCTCGATATACTCTTTTAGTTGATCCTCAATTAAGCTCTCAATCTTTTTAAAATGAAAGGGCGGTGCTGTTATTATTTTTGATTTCAGATCGATTACATATTCTTGCACATCCCGACTCAATTTTTCTGCAATTTTTCCTAACTCCGATTTTGTTTCCCACGGCAAAACAGGTTGCTCAATATCGGCAAGATATTCTATGTATTTGTCGGCATTTTCGTATGCTAGAGGAGCGGCATTATCCGTAGAGAGTAATTTATCAATCTCGATAGACCTTCTTGGTTCCAAATTAACATAAAACCCGCCGCCCCGAATATGTAGATATCTGGTTAATCTGAAATATCGAATCGCGTTGTCGCCATAATCCTTAAGGTTGTTAAGAAGTTTTTTAATTTCACTGCCTTTGTTTGTTCTTAAAAATGTTTTGGAAAAATTATTTCCAAACTTTTTTTTAAATTGCTTTCTTCTCTTGTCGTCTTTTTGTGAACGCAGCCCAACTCGATATTCAATTAGTTTTTCCGCTTGCTTTTTGATATTTTTGTAATCTATAAGCGTTGGTGCAAATAAAGAGAATTCATCTTTACTTATTCCGATAGGGTTATTTCCTAATTTTACCCATCTCTTGTTCACTTCGTTTATAAGATGTAATGCTCCTATAAATGGTTTGATAGCAAATCCGTCATTTTCTGAAAATGTTGTACTTGCTGGGTTAGGAAGTTGCCATTTCAAAAAGTGTATAAAGAACAATTTACCCAAATCATAATTTTCAGAAAGAAGATATTCGCCTAGTGGGGTAATCTTAACGCCTTCGACTGAATTTTTGGCTATACACAAACCCATTTTATTAAGTGGCGCAACAGAATTTCTGCCACGCATTGCCGGATCTTCGTAACCTTGTACATTAAAAATTTCTTTTGCAACAGAAAATGGCATTTCTGTTTCAATATCATCAAAATATTCTTGTTGTTCTCTGGTTAAATTAGTTGGTTTGTAAAACCTATTTTGAATGAGGAGAATTTGGTATTTAATTTGATTCTCTGAATTAAAGGGTTGTCCCTCTAGTTCTTTCAGAACGCGCAAGAAATCCCGTAATCTATCGGGGTTTCTCACTGTTGTTGATATTGACCAAGGTTTTTTCATAATTGTTATTTTATTACTTTACAATAAAAGATTCGTTCTGTGTGTCCATCAGTATCGCTTTTGCCTGTTGTAAATGCTTTATAATCCCTTTCAAAAATATCAACATTGCCACGAGTTTTTAATATATTTATAATTCGCTTATCACTAATGCGAGCATTTGATCTTCCGTCCTTAGATTCGCCGGTGTTATTATAAGAAACCAAAATATGTTTACAGTTTGCGTTCGAAATTAAATCAGCAAATGCCCTCGATGCTGACTGTAGACAGTAATCACTTTTAATATGTGACCTATCCATCTTTTTTGCTTTGCCATACACTGATGGTTTTTCCCAAGTAGCAAGGTTTTCTAGAAGGTGATAGGCGTCAGAATACTGGCGAGAATTATAAGGTGGATCAATATATAAAACGTCACACCTTATTTTTTTGATAAGCTGATTTGCGTCTTTTTTATATATTTCATTATTTGAGTTATTTTCTGGCTCAAAATCCGGAACCAAAAGACGTAGTGGTTGGATTGTGTCTAGTTTTTTTCTGTATGCATCATAGTGGCCAACTGTATTTGCCACCTTATCAACTGCGTATAGTAATGTAGTAATCAAAACAGCTCTCTCATTATCGCTTTTTGCAATCTCGTCAATTTTTTCTCTGACAGCGCCGATTTTGCGAGCGTTCTCTAAGGTGAAAAAGGTATTGCCGAAATGTTCAGAAAAATAATTGTCATTGTGCACTTCTAAGTTATTGAGCAGCTCTATTTTCTTTTCTATTTCCTTAAAATCAATTTTCGAAGTTCCCAAAAAAGATTTTAATGGTAGATAATTACTTACTAAAAAGTCGTTGGCAATAACTTTTATATCTTTTTCATTAAATCGTTCACCAACAACACCAGTACCCGCAAAAATATCACAGAACACACCGAAGCCGTTGCATTTTTCGTTGACAATATCCTCAATAAGACCGAGCAGTTTATATTTATTTCCTAAAAATCTTCTATTTTGCAGCTGGAAACGCCCCGACTTAATTCTACTTTCAGGGTAAAAATATACCTTATGTATTTTTTTTATTTCTGGGGTATAAGTTGGTTGTGCAGTTTCTAATAGATCGAAAAGGGAATTTTGTACACCATCAGAAATATAATGCGTTACTTTACTATCCGAGCTTTGTATTTCAGAAAAAAAACTGTGAGTGTCATTTTCACTAACAATAATAAAATCAATAACATTCACACCCATTATTTTACCTGCTTCGAGAATTTTATTCACGACTTCCATATCTTGTTTACTGGGGGTAACATCTCCTGATGGGTGATTATGTAACAAAATGATCCCAGCCGCTCGTAACTCGACGGCGGGGCCAAAAATTTCTCGTGGATGAATAATGCTTTTATCTAATATACCGATAGATATAATTTCTTTTTTCAGTAGCGCATTTCTTGCGTTGAGATATAGACATACCAAATACTCTTTTTTCTTGTCTCGTATGTCGGAAGTTAAAGAAATCGCATCTTGGGCGGATAAAACAATGTTATCTTTTGGTTCCAATTCTTCATAAAATCTTTTTATTAACGCCAGAGCAGAAACAATTTGTAGGGCTTTTGCCTCTCCAATTCCAGAAATTTTCAAAAGATCATCAACTATTATGTCTAAAAATTTATTTCCGAATTTTCTGATTATCTGTTCGGAAAGTTGTTTAACATTTTTTCCCTTAATTCCGCTTCCAATAAGAATAGCCAAAAGCTCGCTTTTAGAAAGAGCATCTGGACCTTTTTCTAAAAACCTTTCGCGTGGCCTATTAATTTTTGGAATGTCTTTAAGCTTTCCCATTTTTATTTCATTAAACCATCCCTCAAGCCCTGTAGTGAGACTTCAGTCCCGAGGAACATTCAGTCCCGAGGGATTCTCTACTACGGGGCAAGAGCCCTCCTACGCTCTTTGGGCTACGGAGTATTTTTCTCCCACCCCCTCCATCTCCCCCTCGGGCAGGGGGAGTGTAATTCATCTTATAATTTCGGCACTTCGTCCCTTCTTCGTCGCTTCGCTCCTTAAGAGTTCCTCAGTGTCTTTAATTTTCATCTAACTATATAGTAGGTGGTCAAAGATAATACCCTTCTACTTCGCTACGCTCAGTATCAGGGACTTCTTCTTTTTTATATAGAGCCGGAGGCACTGATGAGCCTCCGTCTCAAAGGAGGCGAAGAAGTGCTGGGGAGGCAGGTGTCCTTCGCCTGCGGCTTCGGAGCACCTAATTACCTCCAAAACTATTCCTTCTTCAAGGCTTCGGGAATAAGTCTTTTATATGTAAATGCTTTACCTGAACCAGTTTTTAAATATTTTTCAAACAACTTTGCCTTTTTAATTGTTGAAAATCCACAATACCAAACAAGTTGCCAAGGAATAAAAGGTTTAGTTGATTTAGATAAGCCTTGGTTGTGTTCAGTATATCTTTTTTTGAGATTGTTTGTATAGCCAAAATAAAGCTTTTTTGATTTTAGACTATAAAGAATATAGCAATAATACATATTTGCCTCTTATTAAACTTTATCAGATTTGAGGCGTAAGCCATTCCGAAGCCTTGGCGAAGGATGGCTGGGGAGGCAGGATTCGGACCTGCGATGATAGGTTCAGAGCCTATTGCCTTACCGCTTGGCTACTCCCCAATGAAAAGTTAAATCTCAAAAGTAAAAAGTTAAAAGTAAAAAATATAATTTTAAAATTTTACGGAATAAGGAAATTGTGAATCATGAATTTCATTTTCTTCACTGCAAATTATACCAAATTTTTGCCTTAAAGTAAAGATTTCCCGAGCTGTTTTAGGGAATAAAATAGCCCTCTGGCGATTAAGAGGGCTTTACCCACTTTAGAGTTGGAATTTTAAGATTATCTCTTTAATTAAACCCCTCTCTAATTTCCCCTTGTCAGGGGAGAGGTTTGATTCTCCATTTAAAGGTTATCTTTTTAAATATTTGCTTACGGCGATGGCGCTGGAGAGGACGCCTAATAGAACCCCTACCAGAATTTGCATAGCGACAATTTGTAAAAGGTGGCTCGTGAAATATTGGGTTAGATTGATACCATACCCTTGGAAATAAGCTTCAATTTTAGGAGAGGTCATTCGCGTCACGGGATAGAGAATCACGAGAGAAATAAAGGCGGCAATCAATCCATACAAAATCCCTTCAACAATCATCGGCCAGCGCACATACCAATTGGTAGCGCCAACGATTTTCATAATTTCAATTTCTTGACTGCGCGAGTAAATAGACAGACGAATCGTGTTAAACATAACCAGAATGGCAATCCCCACGAAAACGCCGCTTACGATAATTCCTATTTTCGCTAACGAACCGGCTGTCGCCGTGAGGCGATTGATCATTGTTTGGTTGTCTTTGTAGTTGACTTTACGGATAAATTCCTGATAGCGCTCTTGTTCCAGCCTTTTGGCAATCTCCGGGTAGTCTTGAGGATCGTTAGCCTTAATAATAAAAACAGCTTCCAGGGGATTATCTTTAAAATCTTTGAGAATTTCAGCGATCATGCGGTCATTTTGGTGTTTCTGGCGAAAATTTTCCAAGGCTTGCTCCGAAGAAATGTATTCCACGCTTTTTACGCCGTCAATCTCCGCGATGCTTTGCTTGAGAAGATCTGTTTTTTCCGCGTCGGGATTATTCTTTAAATAGATGGTAACGTCGATTTTTTCCTTGATATTTTGAATCGCCACATTGCCCATCAGATTTAAAATAAAAAGGATGCTAAAAGAGAGCAGGGTCAGTACCATTACCAAAGTAGTGGCGACGGATAGCCAAATATTTCGCCAGAAGTTCAAGACACCCATCTTAAAAATGCGAGATAAAGAATAAAGAGGCACAATAATAAAATTAAAAATTAAAAGTTCAAAATTAAAAATTGCAATTTAAAATTCAAAATTGAGGAATTGAATAATTTTAAAATTTTGCATTGTCATTTTACCCGCCCGCCTCGCCTGAAGCGAAGCGATGGCGGGTAGGCATTTTGCATTTTACATTTTACACTTATATCACGTACTGTCCGTGCTCCTGATCGCGGATTACGGCTCCTTTTTCCAGAGTAATCACCCTTTTATTTAAGGCATTGACCACTTCTTTGTCATGGCTCGCGAGAACGACAGTTGTTCCCAATTCGTTGATTTTTAAGAGTAATTTAATAATATCCCAAGTCGCGAAGGTGTCCAAGTTGCCTGTCGGCTCGTCGGCAATCAAAAGCTCCGGTTCGTGAATCAGGGCGCGGGCGATCGCGATCCTTTGCTGTTCGCCGCCGGAAAGCTGGACTGGAAAACGGTCGGTTTTATCTTTTAAGCCCACAATATCCAGCATCTGCGGCACGCATTCATTAATTTCTTCTCTGGGGGTGCCCGAAACCTCCATCGCGAAAGCAAGATTCTCCGCGGCGGTTTTTTTGGGGAGGAGGCGGTAATTTTGAAAAACCACGCCGACATTACGGCGAAAGCGCGGCAGTTCGCGGTCTTTTAATTCGTTGACGCGCCACTCACCAACGACAATACTGCCCTCGCTTGGTTTTTCCTCTCCAATCATGAGCTTAATCAGAGTGGACTTGCCGGCGCCCGAAGCGCCAACCACGGAAACGAACTCCCCTTTTTTAATAAAAAGATTAACATGGTCCAAAGCCACTGTATCATGGTTGTAGATTTTGGTAACGTTTTTGAAGTCGATCATAGTTTGGAAGCAGGAATGATGAATTACGATGACTATTCTCCCTCCCCCTCCACCTCCCCCTCGGGCAGGGGGAGTGAGTTTCCTAATTCACGATTCGGCTCTTCAGCGCCATTTGAATAAAATTATCAATTTCACCATCCAAAACTTTGTCGGTATTTTTTACTTCATATTTGGTGCGGTGATCTTTAACCATTTTATAGGGATGAAGCACATAAGAACGGATTTGATTGCCCCAAGCGGCAGAAATATGTTCGCCGCGCGCTTCCAGAGTTTCTTTGTCCTTTTGTTCGCCGTAAAGCTTTTCCAGCTTCCCCCTTAAAATTTTCAGCGCCGTTTCTTTGTTTTGCAGCTGCGAACGTTCGTTTTGGCACTGCACTACCAAGCCAGTAGGCAGATGTTTAATTCTTATCGCGGAGCTCGTTTTATTGACCGATTGACCGCCGGCGCCGGCGGAACGAAAGGTTTCTATTTTTAATTCTTCATCTTGAATTTTAACATCTTTGGCTGATATTTCGGGTAAAACTTCAACCAAAGCAAAGGAAGTATGGCGCGCTTTATCCGCGTCAAAAGGAGAAAGCCGCACTAAACGGTGGACGCCGGCTTCGTTTTTTAAATAACCATAAGCGTAGTGCCCCATTGCTTCCAGGGTGACGCTTTTAATCCCCGCTTCGCCTCCTTCGGATTTATCCAAAATTTTGGCTCGCCAACCTTTCCTTTCAGAGTAGCGCAAATACATCCTTAAGAGCATTTCTGCCCAGTCTTGCGCGTCTACGCCGCCCGCTCCCGCGTAAATAGACAAAATCGCGTTGCCAGCATCATATTTGCCAGCCAAAAGAGTTTTAAGTTTCAAAGCGTCTAAATGTTTATCGCATTTTTTATACTTTTGCGCGAATTCTGTCGCGAGTTCTTTGTCATTTTCTTCTGCCAAGAGTTCGGCTAAAGTCTCTAATTTTCCCAAATATTTTTTAATTTCCTCCCATTCCTTGAATTTTTCTTTCTGCTGCGTCAGCTTCTGGATTGTCCTTTGTGCCTCTTCTTTATTTTGCCAGAAGCCAGATGCGGCGACTTCTTTTTCTAAATTTTTGATTCTTCTCTCTAACTTCTGTATTTCAAAGCCGGTCCGCTATCTCGCGGCTTTTATTTTCTAAAATAGCTATTTTTTCATTGCGCGTTTCGTTCATAATATTAGATATTATAACATAATTTTTTGCCTGCGCGCCAGCCCTTTTTTATGGAGTGATCTTTAGACCTTAAATTACGAAATTCATTTTTGTCTATTAGCGAGGAATTCTCCTCCCCTTGACCTGCGGGAGGTTTGGGAGGGGTCTAATAGATGAATATTCTCCCTCCCCCTCCCCGCCCGCCTCGCCTGAAGCGAAGCGATGGCGGGCAGGCATCTCCCCCTTCCGCCCAAGGCGGACAGGCAGGGCAGGGGGAGTGTAATCAAGCTTATCGCAATGACGAAGCATTTCGTAATCCAAGATTGGACAAAAAAAGTCTGGATAATGTTTTATAATCCAGACCTGTCTATTTAAAAAGGAATGAAAGTTTCTTGAGGCAGAAGTAGCAGAAGCGTAGAATCCTGCTGGCAATCCAAGCGAGGTAATGGGTTTTTATAATTTCGCTCAAGATTAATTTTTCATTCACCATATTTGCATCATCTCCTATCTTGTCCGAAGGATTTTTCAGAAAAGAACAATTAATTTTCCTGACTTAAAAGCGATTTTTAAAAATTATTTTTGTGCAAGCGGAAATAGGTTAATTTTACTCCTTCGCTCACAATAAAATATCCTATCACTAAAATACTGATGATCAATAGATGAGAAGCGCGAAGAGATGAAAATTGAAAAAACTTTTGCCCCAATTGGCTTAATGGAAGCGCGAATGTGAAGAAGACGGCTAAAATGGCGAGGATCACCAACGGAATACTAGGCTTTCGGGCTTTCAGAAAAAATTTGTGGGTTCTAATGGAAAAGATGAGCACAATTTCCGCCAGCACGCTTTCCATAAACCAGAGGGTTTGAATGACGCCGGAACTACTATGGTAAAAAATGGCTAAAAAGATTACATCAAAAACCGTGGCTACGGCGCCCAGAAGAGCTACTAATAGAAACATCTTGCTAAATTGATACTTTTTCGGTCTTTTTAATTCGGCAAAGTCAACTCTGTCGGTAATCAGAGAAATTAAATAAAAGTCGGGCAGTAGATTGGCAAGCAGAATCTGCGCGGGGAGCATCGGTAAAAATGGCAAGAATAAAGAAATCAGGGCAATGGAATAAAAATTACCAAAATTACTGGCTAAAACACATTTGATATATTTGTTAATATTCGCAAAAATGTGCCGTCCCTGTTGAATGCCCTGAATAATTACATGGAGATTTTTTTCCAAAAGGATGATGTCGGCGTTTTCACGAGAGATATCAGCGGCTTGGCGCACCACGAGGGAAACATCGGCTGTTTTCAGGGCGGGAGCGTCATTCATCCCTTCTCCTAAAAAACCAACGGTATATTTTTTCTGCAGCGCCTGCACGATTTTAAATTTAGCGGTTGGAGAAATTCTGGCAAAAATACTGAATTTATCGCAAGCTTGTGAAAAATCGCGAGGGGAGAGGGAATTAAGCTCTGATCCTAAAATCACTTCTTTTTTCGCGTCCTGAATCAAACCTGCCTTCTTCCCCACTGCTCCCGCTACTTCAAAGCTATCCCCGGTTAAGATTTTTATTTTGACCCCGAGATCTTTAGCGAGCCCTAACGCTTGATAGGCTGATTTTTTCAAAGGATCGCTAAAGATGAAGTAGCCTAAAAAATTCAGTTCCTTTTCTTCTTTTTTCAGAGAAAGCTTTTTGGATATTTCTTTGTAGGCTACCACTAAAGCCCTCTGACCTTCCTGGCCTTTCTTTTGAATTTGTTTTTCAATTGTTTCTTTATTTAATTTTCCGGGAAAGGTCGCGCAAAGCTTGAGCACAGTTTCAGGCGCCCCATTCACAACAAGAAGATATTTATCGCTCCCTTTTTCTTTAAATAAACCGCTTTCCCGGAACCGAAAGGAATCAAAGGGCAGGGAAGTAATTTTTTTGAACTCTTTTAATTCCCGCGCCATCTTAATTTTAGAAGGAACTTTTTGATAAATCGCCCTGTCAAAAGAATTTTCTCCTTCCGCGTTCCCTTCCTGATATGAGGAGAGAAGCAAAGCGTAAAGGAAACATTGATCCCGCTCTTTGGAAACAACATCTTGCAAAGTGAGTTTTCCTTCCGTAATGGTGCCTGTCTTATCCGCGCAGAGCATTTCAATATTTCCCAAATCTTCAATCGCCGCCAATCTTTTGACAACCATATTTTTCTTGGCTAGTTTTAAAGCGCCGCGAGACAAAGCGAAAGTGGTAATGAGAGGCAAAGCTTCGGGAATAATACTGACGATCAAAGCGATGCAGAAAATGAGAAAATCAAAAAAATGATTTAGACCTCTTGAAATAAGATAAACTAGAAATATGGCGGCGATGGTCGGCACAACGACTTTAATAATAGACTTGCTAAAATCAAATAACTTTTTTTCATAGATACTTTGTTTGGGTTTTTGGGTGCTTAATTTGGCAATCGCGCCCCAAAGGGTGTTTTTTCCCGTAGCCACTACCACTCCCCTTCCTTCACCCGAGATAACCTCTGTGCCGCAAAAAATAATGTTTTTAGCTTGGAAGATTTCTTCTGTTTTCATTTTTAAGGCAGTTGGATTTTTGGCAATTGGCGTCGCTTCGCCGCTTAAAACTTCCTCGTTGATCCAAAAATTTACCCCTTTGAGCATTCTTAAATCCGCCGGCGCGATATCTCCGGCGGCGAGGAGAATAATATCTCCCGGCACCAAGTATTTTTTGTCAAGGAGCATTTCTTTGCCGTCCCGCAGAACCTTAGATGTTTCAGGAATAAAACCTTGGAGAATTTTGGCGGCTTGGTTGGCGCGCAATTCTTGGATGAAGCCGAATAAAACATTTAAGACAATAAAAAACGCGATAACTATCCCTTCTGTGATTTCTTTAGTGAGGAAAGCGAAAACGGCGGCGAAAAATAAAAGATAAAAAAAGGCATATTTAAATTGCCTTAAAAAAACATCAAGAAGATTTGTCCTCTTGGTTTTAATTTCATTTAAACCAATCTCACCAAGGAGACCTGCCGCCTGCGCCTGGCTCAAGCCATTTTGAGAAGAATCCAACTCCTTGAAGACCTCACTAATTTTTTGATTTGTATATTGAAAGAATTGCATTAACCAAAGACAGAAATGCTTACGTGTCTAAATATTTGTTTATAAACTTATTAATGTCATCCCGCACGCGGGTAATTATTTCTTCACCATTAATAATATGCAAATTTTTTTCTTTCTGCGCGATATCAAGATAATTTTTTCTTACCTTTTCCAATATCGCTTTGCGTTCAAATAATTCAACATTGTAGCGGATTTTTTTCATTCGTTCCATGGCTGTCTCCGCGGTCACGTCAATTAAGAAAGTCAGATCCGGTCTTCTGAATTTCTTATTAATTTTGTAAATCCATTCTTGGTCGCAATCAATAGAGCCATACGCGATAGAAGACAGGTAGTAACGATCGCAAATTACAATGTAGTGGTCGCGAAGCGCCGGTTCTATTACCTGGCTTAAATGATGGGCGCGGTCGGCGGCGAATAATAGCTGTAAACCGTCCGGCGTTGTTTTCCAATCGCCGGTTAAGCAACCGCGGATGAGCCCCCCGATAATATTATTAGTCGGCTCTTTGGTGATTAAAATTTTTTGCTCCGGCTTTTCATTGCGCAGATAGCCCGCCAATAAATCTACCTGCGTGGTGGTGCCCGCTCCGTCTAGCCCTTCAAAGACGATAAAAAGAGATTTTTTTTCTTGAGGCATATTATTTGAAAAAATTATTACCAGTTTCTATAGCCAGCCGTATAGCTTGCCCATGCCCAACAAATTCTTACAGGATCAATAATGTTTTTGTACACAGGGTTAGAACAATTTTCCGGAACATGGATAAGGAGTTTGTAGTCAGTGCCATTAGAGGCATATAAATAATCCCTGCCCACAGAACAATCCCCTTGAGGATCGGAGGGTAAGGCGGGGATGAATTCGGGGGCTAAGCCGGGAATCCAATTAGGGCTCGCGGGACCATAACAGCCTAGTTTGCTTGTCCAAGCGGTAGCTACGGGATAGGCATTATATTTATCATAATACATTTCCAAAGCAGTGGTGAGATTTTTGAGATCCGAAGACCTTTTTACATCTCTTGCTTTTGCTCTGGCGCTGTTTACTGAAACGGCGACAATGGTTGCTAAGAGTCCAATTATGGCAATAACAACTAAAAGTTCAATTAGGGTGAACCCAGTTGGAAATTTATACTTTTTAAAATGACGTTTTTTACTTCCTATTATTCCTAACGGGGATGATAGCATAAATTATTTTTGTAATTATAATAATTCATTTTTAATACCGAATTTTCAGTTATTTTTTGGCTGGCGGCACGGAATTCAATACAGCGCAAAAGATTGAATAGAATACTACCAAGAACTGCAAGCAGGCTCCCCGCTACACAACATCCATGCCCAAGTAGGGCGTATGGGATCGTAAAATGGCTGGCCTACGCTTGGGAAACTTTCCGGTCCATTTGCATGAGAAAGTAGTTTGTAATTTGTTCCATTCGAGGCGTAGAGATACCCAGACCAACCACTGGTATCTCCCCGCGGATCAATGGGTAAAACAGAAATGTAGGTAGGAGTTAATCCTGGTATATATGCGTTCGCGCCGCTTGTAGCTCGGCTTCCGCCATTCGCACTTACGCCCCACCAGTTACCGCCAGTCGATGGATACGCATTATTGCTATCAAAATATAATTCTAAAGCAGTTTGCAGTTGTTTCAGATCAGCTTTGCGTTTGGTATCTCTTGCTTTTGCTCTGGCGCTGTTTACTGAAACGGCGACAATGGTTGCTAAGAGTCCAATTATGGCAATAACAACTAAAAGTTCAATTAGGGTGAACCCCCTCAAAGAATATTTGACATCTGACTTCTGACATTTGACACTAAAAGGAGATTTTATCAGCTTATTCATAAATTGATTTTTTTATTTTTTTTGTGGGCTCCACAGCCCTCCCTTCGGTCGGGACTATGGAGTCCACAGAGAATTAAAAAATAAAAAAATACTTAGAGCAGGCCTTCATAAGCCGAGGAAAAACTTTTTAGCATAAAAGGAATCGCAATCAAAAGACCAATCAGCGGCAAAACAACCATCCCCACCTGGATAATTGTGTTCCAAAGGATGTATTTGCGGGTTTTCTCCGCTGCTTCCGCCGCCCTCTTGCTATACATTAGGATTTGGTCTATCTTGTCTTGCGGGCTTTGCGGAAGCCTATTTTCTATTTCTTTTTTTATTTCTGAACCTAAGATTGTGGGCATAATATAAAGCTAAAAGCGAAAAGTAAGTTAAAATAATTTTTCTTGGATTTTCTTTTTTACTTTAGGGCTTTGGACTTTAATCTTGCCATATATGCCGTCATAACCAGGAATAACCTCCACTTTCCCCAGCCGGGTGTTAATAATCGCTTGGGCAATTTCGGGAGTGGTGGCGCGGAGCAAGCCTTCCGCATTCACATTAAGTAAAATCGCAAATTCATTACGATGTTCGCGGATTAACGCGAAATATTTTTCATTTACCCCCCGCGTGCCTACTCCGATTCCTATCGCATCCGCAATGATTTCCTCCAAGGGAATAAGATTTTTGAAAGGAATGCTGTTTTCGGGTATAAAACCTTGGGGGCGATCCGCTAAATCGTCCACGCGATGCAGGACGCCAATCGTGAGCGGCCGATGGCAAACAGGACAGATATTATTTTTTGCTTTAGAATCTTGGGGATTTAAAGAAACATCACAAGCCGCGTGACCATCGTAATGGTACTTGCCTTCCTCGGGAAAAAATTCCACTGTGAATAAAAATTGGTTTTTATCTTTGGTTTCCAGCGCCTTCTTAATTTCATTATAACTCATTTTACAATTTAACGCATTAGCCTCTCTGCCGATCTTGCGCGGCGAATGGGAATCCGAATTAGAAATGATAGCAATTTTGTCTAAGGCGGATAATCTCCAATTCATCGCGGGATCGCTTGATAAACCACTTTCTATCGCGTGAATATAGGGAGAATACTCTTCAAAACATTCTTCTAACCGATCAAAGCCGGAACGGGATCCAAAAAGCGAAAACCAAGGCGTCCAAATATGAGCGGGGACGATCATACAATCCTTAGAAATCGCCATTATCCGTCCCGCTAAATCCTTCGCGTCTAAGCCCAGGATCGGGCGACCGTCCGACTTTAAATTAAATTCCCAAGCTAGATTTGTATTAATCTCTTCCGCGACTTCCAGGGAAGGAGCAAAAATAATATTGTGAATGCGGTAGGTTTTGCCGTGTTTCCCGTAAATTGAGGAAAGCTCGGTTGTTAGAATAAAGCGGGTGGATGCAGGGTGCGGAAGCGCATAGGGCACTCCTTCCATTTGGCTCTTTTGATATTTGTCTTTTAAAACGAAAAGACCGGGCTCTGCTGGTTCCAGTTTTAGAGCTAGCTCGCGAAACCACTCGGGATGGGTAAAATCGCCCGTGGAAATCACATTGATTCCTTTCACCTTTGCCCAATAATTTAAATGCTCTAAATCCATATCGCGCGATGTGGCGCGGGAATATTTGGAATGGATATGAAAATCGGCGAGAAACATAAACCAATTTTTAATTTTAAATTCTAAATTTTAAATCAAATCCAAATTTTAAATTCTTAATTTTAAAACTTTTTTTCTTTGTTTTAAAATTTAAAATTCAAGCATTTAAAATGGACTTAAAATTAAAAATTTAGAATTTAAAATTTTTTAACCTCCGGATTTAATTTTTCCTTTATGTTTTTTTCCAATCCCCTCTCCGTTGGCTTATAGAAGACTGTTCCTGTAATTTCATCAGGCAAATGCTGCTGGGAAATTTCCGCGTCCGGAAAATTATGGGCGTAGCGATAACCCTTGCCATAACCCCATTTTTTCATTAAATGCGTGGGCGCGTTGCGGATCACCAAAGGGACAGCCAGGGCACCTGTGTCTTTGATTGTTTTTTTTACCTTTTGGTAGGCAGAATATAAAGCATTGGACTTAGGAGCGCAGGCTAGATGCACGACAGCTTGCGCGAGCGCCAACTCACATTCGGGCATCCCCACAAAATGGCAGGCTTCCTTGGCGGCGACAGCCACGAGAAGCGCGTGAGGGTCGGCTATACCCACATCTTCAGACGCGAAACGGATCAAGCGCCGCGCGATATATAAAGGGTCTTCGCCCGCTTCCAACATTCTTCCGAGCCAGTAGAGTCCGGCTTGGGGATCAGAATCACGCAGGGATTTATGGAGAGCGGAAATAATATTATAGTGTTCTTCTCCGTCTTTATCATATAATAACAATTTTTGTTGCAGGGCATTCTGGACGGTTTTGAGATTAATTTCGCGCATGCCGCCTTTTTTCAAAGTAGCCACTTTAAAGCTTAGTTCCAAGGTGTTTAAGGCAATACGGGCATCGCCCTGCGCTTCTTTAGCAAGATATGCTAAAGCTTCCGGCAAGATTTTAATCTTAAATCTGCCTAACCCTTTTTCTTTATCAGCCAGAGCCTGTTCTAAAATAAATTTAATATTACTATCGGACAATGGCTTTAAGATATAAACTTGAGAACGGGAAAGCAAGGGATTGATTACTTCAAAGGAAGGATTTTCGGTGGTGGCGCCAATTAAAGTAATCGTGCCATTCTCCACATGCGGCAAAAAGGCATCTTGCTGCGCTTTATTAAAACGGTGGATTTCGTCCACAAAGACGATAGTTTTGCATTTGCGAAAATTCCAATCATCCTTGGCTTTACGGATTACCACTCTTAAATCTTTAATGCTGCTTGTTACCGCGGGAAAGGGAACAAAATTGGCGCGCGTTTTATGGGCGATAATTTTGGCTAAAGTGGTCTTACCGGATCCAGGTGGACCCCAGAAAATCAGGGAACTTAAATTATCCGCCACTATAGCGCGGCGCAGGGTTTTACCTCTGCCCACAATCTCCTCCTGACCGACAAAATAATCTAAATCTTGAGGCCGCATCCGCTCTGCCAAAGGCATAGTCACGTTATTTTCTCCTTGATGGTTGAATAAATCCATTATATTTATATAATACAGTTTTAAGCTCGCTTTTCTCTTATTTTAGAACATTTATCAGGAAATTTCAACGTTAAGATAATAAAAATCCAAATTATATTAGAAATAAAGATTTTATGCTATGATAAGATTAAAATATTCTTTTTTATTGGTGAGATAAATTATGCGGCGAAAGAACAAAATTATTATTCTTGCGGCTGTTTTGATAGTCATCCTTTTTGGGTTTTGGGAATTTTTGGCACGCGATCAAGGAGTTAATTTTATTATAGAAGGCAAGCGGGAGACAGTGCATTTGCCCCGTTTTCCAGGAATGCAATTAATTTCCTCCCAAAAAGGCGAGTGCTCTTTTGAGGCGAGCTATGCTTATCGCTTTTATAAAGGCAGAAATTTGTCTAAATACGTGATTGATTCTTTGAAAGAAGGTTTTATTCTGAAAAGTTGGGAAATGAAAGATGCGCGAGATGAAGAAGGGTTCAATGTCTTTGAATTTTATAAAGAAAAAGATGGGAAATTGGAAACAGTAGAGCTTAAGATTGGTTTTCAAGAAAACAAAGGAACTGTTGTTTTTTTAAATTACAAACGACCGCCTTGCTCGGAAAGTAAAAAGGAGAGAGCGACAAACAAAATAATCTTGCAACTCTATTTTAATAATAGTAATTTTAATCCCAATCTGGAGGATTGCCGCAAGGTTTATCCGGTGACGCGGGAATTTGATAAAATACCGGAAAATATAGCCCTGCAGTCTCTTACAGAACTTTTGAAAGGACCTTCTCCCGAGGAGATTTCTCAAGGTTACATCTCATTTTTTTCGGAAAAAACTAAACTTATTTTAAAAGAATTGAAAATAAAAGACGAAACGGCTTATGTCAATTTTTACGATTTTCGGAGTATTATTCCCAATGTCAGCGCTAGCTGCGGCAGCGCGGAATTTATGGCTGAGATAGAGACTACTTTAAAGCAATTCCCCAATATCAAAAAAGTTATTTTTGCCATTGAAGGCAAACCAGCAGTATTTTATGAATGGGTACAGCTAGGCTGCACTGAAGAAAATAATAACTGCGACGGAAGACCGTTTCAATAATATATAGCCTCTTAAACAAAGGCTGGGTATTTTGGGGTAAAAACTAAAAAGGCTAGATTAATGGTCATCTTAGCCTTTTTATTTTCAGAATAGTTCGGTTTGTCTATATTTTATTTTGGATTATTTTATTCCGTCTATTGTTTTATTTCATTCTATACCAAAATAAACGGCAAGTATAATCTTGTTTTTATATTTTCTTATCCGAAAGGATTCTTCAGAAAATTATTATTGTGGCGGGGTGGGCATTGTAGGACCGGCGCCTTCGCCACCGCCTCCTTTATTGCCTTTTTTCTTCACAATCCAAATAATAATCAGAATGACCACAATGGCGATTAAAATCCATAATATCCAAGTGAGAGACATATAATCACCTCCTCTCTAAAGTATGAATAAGGAATTAGGAATATTTTATTTTTATTCATAATTCATTATTCCTGATTCGATTATTTATTTTCCATCTTTTCTGCAAAAAGTAAGTAAGATGGGGTTTAAATTTATGAATATTATTTTTTAAACTGGTATTGCCTTTGATTTTGATTTGAGCGAAATCCATATTTCCTAACTTTAGTTTATCACAATAATACAAATAGCCAATATCTTTAGGGTTAAAGCCCATTATTCTTGCCATTACACTATCCGCCGCCAAGAAATCACAGGAAGCGAGGGCTAGATGCAGAGGAACAATATTGCCGGCAGAAGGTCCGTTTCCTTCCATAGCGTGAAATCCATCAATCACCGCGAGATGGGGAGGAATGATTTTCGCTAAATAAGCAATAGTTAAATGAAGAGCTTTAGGACCTTGATGAAAATTGCGGTTGCCGGTTTTATATTTCTCCTTGAGCGCCCCTATTACCATATTTTTCAGGCTCAAGGTTAAAATTACCGCGTCGTGGGTTTTGGGCGGTCCGACCGCAATACGAAAATCGCTGTCTAGAAAAGCTCTAAAAATATGCTGGGTAAGATCCCGCTTTAAAGATTTAGAATAAATTTTGATTGCCGCTCCCTCATCATTATCCAAAGCCCTTAATTCAAGATCATATAGGCGAGGCAAATCTAAATAACCAAAGTTTTTGAAAGCCTCGGCTGTATCGCCCACTCCGGAGTCCTCGCCAACGATTACCCGCGCTTCTTTATCTTTGACCGCAAAAATAAAATCCAAAACCGCACGCAGGGCGTCAACATGGGTTACTGCTTCGGTACGATCAGCGCGAATGGCGACACAATTCGGTTTCACTAAAATTTTTCTCTTGTCTTGGATTTTGGTTTTAATTTCCGGCTCTAAAATAGCAAGGGATCTTTTTATGTTTTCGTAACGATTGTTGCCTTTGATGAGACTTACTATACTTTTCATATGGGCAGTATTTTTGAATTAGTCCGAGCTCCAGTAGTAAAGTAAAGTTTATTACTGCAGGGTTTAACAATTTCCAACTTTTTACTGTGCACGTCCGTAGCTTTAGCGGAGGAGTAGCGGCAACAGTTATCTACCGAAAAAAAGATGTAATTGATTGGATAAAGGCCGGTGCTTCAGAAAATGGGTATAAGCTTTTAAACCAACCACCGAATGCGTATAAACCAATGGCACCACCACCAACCGCATAGCCACCGATTGCCAATCCTCCGATAGCTATGATCCCGACGGCGAGACCGCCAAAAGCAATAACGCCAATTGACAAACCACCAATGGAGAACAGTAATCCCAAGCTCAACCCGCCAAAAGAGATAAGGCCAGCGCTCAAACTGCCTATGGAAAGTAAACCAACTGTAAATAAGCCGATAGCAATCTTGCCTTTTGCAAAAATACCAATCGCAATACTGCCCTTTGCCTTCAGCCCAATATTAATGAAACCTTTGTCAGCGATAGAGACAGTACCGTCATCATTTCTGCCCCAGCAAATGTGATAAGTCGGCTTCCCGAAGATTTGAGAGGAACTTACTTTTTCAAATTTCATTTGGCGAGGTTGACTATTAGAAGGGTCCATATGTTTTTTAGACAAACATTATTTTTTCGACTGAGCCCACGGTCGGATTTGAACCGACAACCTACGGTTTACGATACCGTTGCTCTACCAGTTGAGCTACATGGGCTTGAGAGCGATGGCGGGCAGGCCGCGTCCGCCTCGCCTGAACGAGCTACTTAGGCTCGCGATGGCGGGGGGGGCGATACTGTTATTTTATATCAGTTTATGGAGTATATTTACGACTTCGCTTGGGCTCATTTTATCAGAAATTCCTGATGAAAACCAGTGCCCGCCGCCACAGGCGGCGGGCAGAAAAACCCGACGGCTCGCAGGCAAAAAATGGAGCGGAGTACGGGAGTCGAACCCGTCTTTCAACCTTGGGAAGGTTACGTTGAGCCGCTCAACTAACTCCGCAAAATTGATATGGAACTTCGGGAAGTCCCGAAAAATTCAAAATCTTTGATTTTGCAAATTTTTCGCGATCCCGTTATGTCCAAGTGGTTGAGGAAATTAAATAGCTTCTAAACTGATAGATTTTGAATTCACGGGATCCTCGAAAATGTTACCAAGTAAAACTTGGACATTTTTGGGACAAGTGCACTACCACTGTGCTACTCTCGCAATATGTCATCATATCCCTATTGATGATTAAATTTGTGCGCCAAAAACTTAATCAACCCATCCGCTGGAGCGAGATTAATATTGATTTTTAAAATTATTGAAATATTATTCAGTGCTGCCTAAGTCAATAAACTTATAAATCTTCATTTTTGCCTTTTGTTCTTCCAGCCATTTTTGGAACCATTCTGTGGGGTCAACGGTGCGGATAAGGATATGACGGGCATGAACTTGTTCTTCGCCAGTATCTAATTTGCCTTTATCTTCCACTTTAATGATATGATAGCCATATTCTGTCTGGATTAAATCACTTATTTCCCCTTTATTCAACGCAAAGGCGGCATCTTCAAAAGCGGGCATCATTGCGCCGCGACCAAACGTTCCTAAATCCCCGCCTTGTTCGCTGCTAGAAGGATCTTCGGAATATTCACGCGCTAAATCTTCAAAATTAGCGCCTTTCGCTTTTACTTTGGCTAGGACTTCTAGGGCTTTTTTTTGGACTTCCTCATTTTCTTGATCGGCGTTAAACACATTCTCCAATAATTTTGTCTGTTCCAAATACGGCACGATTACCTGCTGTTTAAAGTCATCCATACTCCACCCATACATTTCCTGAACCATTTTTGCGATTTCATCCGAACCACCAAAAGTGGTCTCTGCTTGTTTTAACTCCGCTTCTATATCTTTGTCCTCAATGACAATATTTTTGTCTCGCGCCAGGTCGGAAACAATCTTGTCCATAATCATTTTCTCTAAAACCGCGCTTTGCAAACTCTTTAATTGTTCCTGACCATCGGAGGTAGTGAAGTCCATTCCTTCCTTTTCATAATACTTTTTTAAAGCCTCCACATTTGACTCCCAATTTTTAATTGGAATAAAGCGGAAGGCAAAAATTCCTTGCGGATTTAAGAAGTTATACTGTTCAATGTTGGTGGCGGCGATAGGAAAAGGAAAATTACCAATCGCCGCGCTTAAAATTTTCTGTTGCCAACCATCTTTATTCACGGAAAGTCCTTCGGATTGCCAAGGATATTTATAGACGCCCAATCCCAGGACAACCAAAGAACCCAAGACTAAAATAATGAGACCGCCGCCTGTTATCCATAAAAAAAACTTTTTACCATATTGCGTTTTCTTTTTTATATCCTCCGCGGGTTCATTTTTCTGTTTTTCTTCTTGCATTTTGAGTGTGTAGCGAATTGCCTTCCTTAATTTACAAAGCAAGGAACGCGAATTCGCAAAGTTATTGATTAGAAAAAAAATAATACCACCATTTGCGGGGATTGTCCCTGCCTGCGTCCACTTTCTCGCCAGTGGAATTTTGCTGGATATCATTCGTTCCTAAAATCGTCGCATCCTCTGTTTTCTTTTTGACAGGAATGGCGACCACTGTTTCTCCCTCTCTTTGCAAATTTAGTTTCTGGCGGGCCATTTTTTCCTTAAAGGCATCGGTGGAAAAATAGCCGATTAACCCCGATAATTCTTTGTTTTTGCCTTCAGCCTTTTCAATTTCTTGACGGATTGCTTGAATTTCCTGCTGAATAGCGTGGCGGCGATAGATCGCCTTGCCCAGGGCGATGGAAATAAAGATTAATAAAATCAAACTGCCTACTAAAATCAGCTTGGAACTCAAAATTCTCTTCAATGTGGTGACTTGTTTATCGTGATGTTTCACATTAGAACTTAAAATCTCAAATAAGGTAGAACGTAAAATGCAACCATTGATAGGCTGACAATCACAACAATAATGGTGGCTAAAATTCTTTTTTTACCTTTTAAACGCATAGAATTCAAGTAAAAGGTTAAAAGTTAAATCTGATAGATCAAGTTATTCTCTTTTTAGTATAGCTAAAAAGGCTTCGGAAGGCAACTCTATCCGTCCAATTTTTTTCATTTTTTTCTTGCCTTTTTTTTGTTTTTCCAGAAGTTTATCTTTACGCGTGCGGTCACCGCCATAAAGCTTTGCGGTAACATCTTTACGAAAAGCGCCTAATGTCTCGCGGGCGATAATTTTACCGCCGATTGCCGCCTGAATTGCCACTTCAAACATTTGGCGGGGAATGATTTTTTTTAATCTCCCTGTCATCGCGCGACCAATGCCGAAAGCCTCATCCGGATATACGAGCATGGAGAGAGCGTCGATTTTGTCTCCGGCGATTAAAAAATCCAAAAGGATAATTTCTGTTTTTTGATAACCGGCTAATTTATAACTTAAAGAGGCGTAGCCTGAAGAAACGCTTTTGAGGTTATCATAAAAATCCAAAATAATTTTGACCAGCGGAATTTTATAGGTTAAAACCGTAATGCCAGACGTTAAATACTGCTGATTAAGATATTCCCCCTTCCGTTTTTGCACCAACTCCATCACCTGCCCCAGGTATTGAACAGGTGTAATAATGTCCATTGCGACGTATGGCTCTTCAATATAGTCAATTTCTGATAGCGGGGGCAATTCCGCGGGGTTATTTAAAAACGTCATTTCTCCGCTCCTTGGATAGATTTTGTAATTTACGGTCGGCGCCGTCAGAACTAAATTAACATTATACTCTCTTTCCAAACGTTCGCGGATAATGTCCATATGCAGAAGGCCTAAAAATCCGCAGCGAAAACCGAAACCCAAAGCTTGCGAGGAAACCGGTTCATAAGAGAGCGAAGCGTCGTTTAATTTTAATTTACCAAGAGCGGCTTTTAATTTATTGTATTCGTTGCTGTCCACGCAAAAGATCTGGCTAAACACCATTGGTGTAATTTCCTTATAGCCGGGCAAGGGAGTGATTCCTAATTCCTGATTCATGCTTACTAATTCCGTTATAGTATCGCCAACGCGGCACCTCGCCACCTCTTTTAACCCTGTGGCAATATAACCTACTTCACCCGCTTGCAATTTTTCAGTTTTTTTTCTCCCTGGAATAAAGTAACCAATTTCTAACGCTTCCGCTTGCGTCTCGGTGCCGATTATTTTTATTTTTGCCTCGTGGGTGATTTCTCCATCCACAATTCTTACCATGGCCACCACGCCTTGATAGGTATTATAGAAAGAATCGAAAATTAAAGCGCGTAATGTCAGTTGGGGGTTCCCTGATGGCGCGGGGACAATGTTAATAACCTTGTCTAAGATATCCGCTACTCCCTCTCCTGTTTTGCCAGAGGCTAGCAGAATTTCCTCGGTTGATATCCGCAATAGACCTGCTAAATCTTGGCGCACTTTTTCCGTTTCGGCATTTACCAAGTCAATTTTATTTACAACAGGGACAATTTTTAAATTCTGTTCGCGCGCTAAATTATAATTTGCCAAAGTCTGCGCCTGAATCCCTTGAGTCGCGTCCACAAGTAAAATCGCGCCTTCGCAAGCGGCAAGACTGCGTGAAACTTCATAAGTAAAATCAACATGGCCGGGCGTGTCAATTAAGTTCAAAATATGACCCTTCCACTCCATGCGCACAGGCTGCAATTTAATCGTAATCCCCCTTTCCCGCTCCAGATCCATAGTGTCCAGGGTTTGTTCTTTTAATTTTCGTTTTTCCACTGTGCCGGTTAATTCCAAAAAACGGTCAGCGAGCGTGGATTTGCCGTGATCAATATGGGCGATAATGCAAAAGTTGCGGATTTCGCTTTGATTCATATCTCTCGGGCTTAACGGAATATTATAAATAATAAAAAAAGAGTATGAACTGCCCTTTCGCCGCAATATCTAAACAAGCAAAAACGAATAGGACAAACTTTATTTGTGCAGCATTATCCCTTCGCGGTCAAATTTTTCCTTAACATTTTTCAGCGCTAAAGATTTAACCGAAAGGATTTCGCCTTCCTCTTGCCAATGCGTCCACCAAAAAAAGAATCTAAGCGCGATATATCCCCTTTCAATTTTATTGATCCAAACTTGAGGCGCTGGCTTCTCTAAAATTCCCGGAGTTTGGATAAGAGCCTCTATCCCTTTTTCTATCGCCCTTTTAATACTGTTATCGTCCTTGATACAGAAAATAAAATCACTTCTCCTTTTTGGAAAAGAGGTAGTGCAAACAATGATTTGGTTTGAAATTATTTGATTGGGAATAAGGACATCATTGCCATCAAAAGTGCGCAAGACGGTATAACGGGCTTTGATTTCCTTGACCTTGCCGGAATAACGATCCACCCGAATCTGGTCTCCAACTCGAAACGGCTTTTGGATTAAAATCATCGCTCCGCCCACGAAATTTTTGATCACATCCTGAAGCGCGAAACCTACCACTAAACCAGTTAAACCAACACCGGTAATCAGAGCCGTCAGATTAATTCCCAAGATGCCTAGCGCTATCACTACCCCCATAGCGATGACGAGCAAGTTAGCAATATAACCTATGAGAAATTTTTCTTGAGTTTGCAATTTGATTTTATTCCCCAGACGATTAAAAAAAGAGCGGGTGATTTTCGCAATAACCACAAAAATCAAAAAGACCAAAAGGGCAATAATGAGAATCGGCATTTTATAGAGAGTAATTTGCCAATAGTTATCAAAGGCTCTGCTGATTTGGTCTAACATTTATTTTCTTAATTTTTTCAAGAATTAACTTAATTTCTGCACATTTTAGAAGTAAAGTCAAGAAAAAATAGGTCGCTGTGCCAATGATCGTCGCGCCCATAGCTTGCACCAAAACGCCCCAAAATCTATGCATATCCACAAGAGGCGCGATTAAGTATAAAGAGCCATAAACCGCGCCACCCATCAGAATAGTCGCCAAAATAACTTTTAAACCGCATTTGATAATTTTAGTATCGTCTAAATTTTCTAATTTCAACCTTAAGATGATCAAGAGAGCCAACATATCCATAAAACTCGCAATGGAAAAAGCTAAGGAGAGCCCAGCGACGCCTATTCTTTTGGATAAAAATACGCTCAAGACGATGTTGATTAAAAGTGAAATTACGCTTACGATGACTGGCGTTTTAGTGTCTTTTAAAGCAAAAAAGGCGCGAGCAAGAAGAAGGATTAAACTCTGGGCAAAAATCGAAATGGAAAAGAATCCTAAAGTAGCCGCCGTCCTTATAGTGCTAGACCAATCAAATTCACCCGTGCCTAAAACTAAACGCACAATTTGGGCGCGTAAAAGGAGAAAAATAACGCTCACTGGAACGGTTAAATAAATAATCTGGCAAAAAGAACGAGACAATGTTTGAATAAATTGTTTTTTCCCCTGACCATTGCTAAAAGAAGCTAGGTCAGGAAAAGTGGCGGTCGCGATAGAGACGCCGAATAAACTGATGGGTAAAAATTGAAGATTATTAGCAAAATAATACACAGACACAGCGCCAACTCCTAAAGTAAAGGCAATAATTTTATTAATCCAAAAACCCGCCTGTTGAGCCACTAAACCGAAGGTGCGCGGGATCGCCAGCTTTATCACTCTTCTTACCTCCATAGAAAACCCCCATTTTGGTTTGAAACGGAACCCGGCAGTAGCCAAGGAAGGCAATTGAATTGCCAAATGGAGAAAAGAACCCGCAAGGACACCGAAAGCCACGCCGTAGATTCCCCAAAAGGGAGTTAAGAATAGAATGCCGCCAATAATGCCGAGGTTATAAAAAATAGGGGCAAGGGCGGGCATTAGAAAATGCTTAAAGCTTTGGAGAATGCCCGTAAAAAGAGCGGAAAGACCTAAAAGCAAAGGCGCAATCAACATTATCCGCGTCAGTTTAATAATTAAATAAAGATCGCCGGCGTTATATTTTGTGCCCGCAGACTGCGCCAATTTACCCAAAAGATTCACGATTTGGGGCGTAAAGATGTAACTTACAAATAAGATTAAGATGATAACAATACTTAAAAGACCTACTAACTCCGCGGCCAGATTCCAGGCTTGTTTTTTCCTTTTTTGGTAGACTTCCAAAAAAATAGGGATGAAAGCCGCGGAAAGGGCGCCGACGATAAAAAGGTTATAAATAAAGTCAGGCAAAAGGAAGGATATTTGATAAGCATCTAAAATAGTGCCGGTGCCAAAATGAGAAGCAAGAAGGCGATCACGGAGTAGCCCTAAAATTTTAGAGAGGAATGCCGTGAAAGCAAGAATAAGGCTGGCAGAAGCGATTGTGGAGCGGCTTAAATTATATTGTTTCATTGATTCATTGGTTTATTCCGCGCCTTTTTATGGAAGAAGATCCCCGCGGGCCTAGGCTCGCGGGGACGTGTCCGCCTGATTACTTACCTACTATTTACCTGCCAGTAGGCAGGCAAGTTGGAGATTCTTCCTGCGGAATAGAAAGACCCCGCAGGAAGGCGCGGAATTTATTATTTTTCCATTTTCAGCTTCAAGCGGCGGCGTTTATTAGATTGCCATGAGCGTAAGCCCGTGGAATTTTAATTTTTCTCCACTGCTATTCCGAAGTATTTATCTGTATCTAAAATTATAGTGCCTGAAATTATATTTTCAGAAGAAAGACTGACATTCTCCGGATATTGCCAAATTAACTTTAAATCAGAGGGTAGAATGATTTTAAAGTTCAAAGTACTGCCAAAACTCCCCGCTTGTTTTTGCGCTAAGAGCGTATATTTATCCAGATTATTCAACATTGAAGGTTTGACCTGGAAAGGCAATTTATATTGAAACCTCACCCGCGCTTGTTCCTGGGGTTTAACAGAAATCCAATTGCCAAAACAAGTTTTACCGAACTCCTCGGTAATGGTCGTTCCCGAGGTTTCTTCGGTGCGGCTGGTCTTTCTGATTTCCTCTAAAAGCGGATCGCGCGCGTATTGCATCTCTTCATAAGAAAAAGGAGGAAGGTTAACTTTGTCAAATCCTTCCGCTTTTATGAGCTCACTGCCTTTGGGCACATAAAGCCGCAAATAATCAATATTATTTATACTTGGCCATTCAGAGTTGCCTGTATGCTGACGAATGATTTCTACGTCGTTTACTATTGTTCCATCGTCATTAATAGTTGTCGTTAAATTAATCGTTTCTTTGATCATATTATCTGTTTTACCTCCGTTGATGTTGGTATTCACCAGCTCGAAGTAATCTTGAGAGGCATCCTTTATTCTGCCATCCCAGTTTTGCCCTGCCACAAAACTCTGTAATTCCGGGTCAAAGAAATAAAAAAGCAAATGTTTCTCCGCCAGCATTTTAGAAAACACGCGAAGCAGAGAGAGCCATTGAGGTTTTTCCGTGTTTAAAATTTCATTCAAAACGCGGGGCGCTAAATCGGCTAAAAATTGCTTTGGACGATTAAGTTTTCGATCATATTCTAATTCCACTTCTTTCTGCGTTTGCATCACAAAATTATTAGCGTCAATCGTAGTCCCGTATTCTGGCATTTCAATAGGACCAGTGAGTTTTAAAAGTTCAACCATTAAATTGGGAGTTATAGCGATTACGCCATCAACGGAAGGTTCGCCAGTTTTTTCAAAAAACCAAGCGACCTTTTCCGCGGAGGCGGGAAAATCAGGAAACCAATTAGCATCCCGCGTATGCCAGCGCGTATTTACAAAACGGATAGGAGAGGGAGGAGTGATTTTTTCCAATAGTTGCCCATCGGGATTATAAATGCCGTCAATTTCAAGCTTTTTAATTTGACCTTCATCTAAATCCAAAAGGCCATAAGAACCAATAAATCCTCCTGTCGCTCTAATTTCGTTATTATTTTGAAAGAGCAGGAGATAACGTTTCGTCTTCTCGTGCCCCAAAATTTTCAATAAATCTTGGCTGAAGGAAAAAAAGTTTTTTAAATTCGCCTCAAGAAGAGGAATATTTTGTTGTAAAAGATTAATCTTTTCTTGAATGTCCTTGTCTAATTTGTCTACCTGCACCTTATTGATTTCATCTTTGGCATTTTGCAGGTTGGATAAAGCGATATTGAGATTATCACGGGATTCTAAAATTGCCGCGGTCAAGGTATGGCTAGATTTTTCCGATGTTTTAACTTGAGACGGATAAATCGCTTCTACATCCTGAAATGGCTGTACAGCAAGGGTTAGATATTCCCCGGTCGTTGCCAAATACTCCCCCACTTTTAAAATTTTCGGACCTTGCGATAATTGGTTAGACAAAGGCATCAATTCCAAGGTTTGGAGGGTGATCTTGCCTAGTTTTTGCGTCTCCCCTAAACTTGCGGCAAAATTCTGGCTTGCTTCCGCGAAGGCCGAGGAAGCTTGATTATAATCTTGTTCGCCCAAGAAATTTTGGGCATCATTAAGACGCGCGTAAGCGATATTCGCTTTCGCGAAAACACTCTCTTTTAAATCAAAGGTCTTTTGGTAAAAAGACAAACCCGAAATAACAGTAGATCCTAGAAGGCAAAAAATAAGAAAGGCTGCCAGGGATTTCTTTTTATAAATTAAAGCGGGGTTACTGCGAATAGGTACTTTGACGGGCTTTAAGCTAAGGCGCGGGATGGTCAAGAAATTAATCTTGCTGGTCTGGTTCCTATACCATTTTTGAAGCGGATTCCAAAATTGGGACGATGCGAGACCTGCCCTTCGATGAGGAGCTTTCCGGGGGGCTTTTTTTGTAAATCTCCTTGGAGATTCAACCTCTTTATAATCAAAAACAGAAGACGCGCGCTTTTCTCGGACTATAAAATTTTTCGGAGGCAGGGAGCGAGAAATAACATTGGTATTTGGAAAAGCGGACTCCTGTTTTTTTTGATATATTTTTTCCAGGCGATAGCCTGGAGCCGCAGCTTTTAAATTTAATAGATTGGGAATGTCTTTCTGAATATTCTTTTCTGGTTTTGTTTTAAGATTTAAAACATAAGGCGAAATAATAACACCATTCTGACGCGCTGGTTTTTCCAAAACCTTTAAATTCACTACGCGGCCATTTTTAAGTAAGATATTGCGAGGAAAAAAATTTTGATTTTTCACCATTTTCGGTGACCACCCGCAAGGAGTGGAATTTTCTTTTTGCATCTTTTTATTTTGAATATTTTGCCCCATTAGAAATAAATTTCTAAACGGGGGTTAGAGAACGAGGTTCTCTAACGGGGTTTATCCTGCGCTTTTCAGGGAGGAATACCCTCCGTAAACCTAGGCTCGCGGAGAAGTTTCTTATTTTCCCGAAGGTCTTTTTATTCCGATGGTAGCTGAAAAATGGGGACTTCTTTTTATGATTCATCCAGTACGGTATTATAAAGGTCTAGGGTTTCTCTCGCGCATTTTTCCCAAGAGAACATCTTTATCCTTTCGCGCCCTTTTTTAATTAAATCGTCTTTTAACGCACGGTTGTTTAAAATTTTCAGGATCGCTGCCGCCATTTCTGGAATCTTATAAGGGTCGAAATAGAGAGCGGCACCACCTAAAATCTCCGGCAGGGAAGTGCTTTTAGAGGAAGCGACGGGGGTGCCAGAGGCCATCGCTTCCAGAGGAGTAAAGCCAAATCCTTCGCGAAAAGAAGGCAAAACTAGAACACTTGCCGCTTGATAGAATGAAACCAGCTCTTCCTCCGGAACGAAACCCACTTGAACAATTCTTTTGTTCAATTTTAGTTTTTGGATTGTCTCCTGAATCTTTGGATAACGCGGGTCCGGATTACCCACGAGAACTAATTTGCAATCCAAGTGATATCTTTGCAAGAGCGAATTGAAAGCGTAAATTAGTCCAACCACGTTTTTATGTTCTCGCAGTACACCAACATATAAGATAAAAGGGCTGTCTAAATTATATTTATTTTTTAGGGTCGCGGCAGCTTCTTTCCTACCCTTTTCACTAAACCCTGTTAAAAATTTATTTCTAAGGGGATGGATTTTTTCTAACGGGGTAAAGCGAGAGTCAATCCCTTCGTAAATAACCTGAATTTTGTCTGCATCCACGGAAAAATTTTTTAAAATATCGTTCTTGGTATAACGAGACACGCTGATTACTTTCTTGGCATAGTTAACATTGTGGGCAAAAATTAATTCGTAAGCCTGCTTGCGCAACAAGGCGCTGAGAAAATCCAGTCCTGGAAAATACTTTTGGGTAATATCATGGACGGTGAGGATATATTTCTTGCGATAAAGGACAGGGGCATTAAAATGAGGAAAATGCATTAAATCCACAGAATATCTATTTAAATCTCGAGGCAAAGAAAATTGTTCGGAGAAAGTATACCATGAAGCTTTGACTTTCACTTTACTGACCCGAGACGATGGAGGCTCATAGGAAGAAAATTCAGGCTCTAAAAGAAAAATGATATAGCGATTCTTTTGATCAAGGGCAAAGAGACAATCTGTTAAATTGCGAATATAATTGCCAATACCCGTCTGCTTAGCGCCATACATTCTCGCGTCAATACCTATGGTCATATGTTTACTTGGTTTACCCCGTTAGAGAATCTTGCTTTCCAACGGGGCTTACTTCTTCAAAAAAAGAAAGTGTGGCGCGGGCGCATTCCGACCAAGAAAATTCCGCCGCTCTTGTGATACCTTTTTTGATTAATCTATCTTTCAGACGAGAATTAAATAAAACAAATTTTATCCCCTCACTAATTTCATTAACATTATAAGGATCAATTAAAATACCCGCTTCCCCTATCACTTCGGGCAGAGAAGAAATATTTGAACTCAATACGGGCACGCCCGAAGCCATCGCTTCCAAGGGTGGAAAACCGAAGCCTTCATAAAATGATGGATATACAAAAAGATCCGCTAGATTATAAAGATACGGTTTATGTTGCACGCTAATAAATCCTATAAACATTATATCACGACTGAAGGGAGATTTGCCAGCTAACTTATAAATATTGCGATACATCCAACCCGGCCGACCGGCAATGACCAGTTTATACTGGGTTTTATAGCGCCGCTTAAACTCATTAAAGGCTAGAATTAAACCCTCAAGATTCTTGCGCGGTTCAAGCGTACCTAGATATAAAATAAAATGAGGGGGCAAATTATACTTCTGCCGTACGGAAACTACGAAAGGGTGATTTCTGCTCCGTGGTTTGAATCTTTTTAAAATACCAGAATGGATTACTCTTATTTTACGGCGAGGTATTTTGTATAGCTTTTCCAAATCAAAACGAGTGGAGGAAGAAACGGCAATAATACCCGCCGCCCTTTGAGCGGCAGAGCGCGGCAAAACAAATTGATGCCAAAGCCTTCTTTTCCAAGAAAAAAATTCCGGATGCCGCTCAAACGACAAGTCATGAAAAGTGACGATTTGTTTGCATTGGGGAGAAAGGTTAGTAAAAATAAGATTGGGACTAAAGAATAAATCAATGCCTTTCAGCATTTCATCCGCCCGAGGGTATTTTAAAAACACAAAGGCGGAATTCAATATTTTATTAGGATAAGAGAAAAAATACAATTTGACATTCGGAAGAAGCTCTAATTTTTTAAAATTCAACTTCGGTGCGCTAAAGGAATTAAGAAAGAGTTTATATTGATTTTTTTTGTCAATAAAAAACAGGTGGGAGAGAAGATTAATCGTATATTCTTCCACACCTGATTTTTCGCCCGTATTTATTGGTCTTAAATCAACGCCAATAACCATATCGATTGTTCGATTGTTCTATTGTTCTTTGATTATTACAAAATCTAAGACAAGCTAATTCTGAAGTAATCAAGTAATTGAACAACGGATTTATTTTTCCCAATAAAAGAAAACTAAAGCCAGAAAAACGCCTAAAAGTAAACCGCCGCCCGCCGAAGCTAGGAATAGAAAAAGAAAGTTAACCATCTCTTGCTCCACAGAACCGACCTGGATATCCGCTATAAAAGCAGATTGCCCCTCCGGATCTAAATTTAAACGAGCGACCCTGCTTTCAATCACCGTTTTGATAATCTTGGCAAGTTGCAAGGCAGTTTTTTTATTGTCAGCGGTTATTTTTAATTCTAAATTTTGGGAGGACAACTTCCGGCTTGCAATGAAATTATTCCATTCTCCATACTGATCTTCGGAAAAGCCGGCCTCAATAAAAACTTGCCGGCTAAAATTTTTATTTCTCAACCAACTTTGAATTGTATCGGTAACCAAATTCGCGGCTTGAATAGCGTAATATTCATCATACTGATAGTCTTGCGCGGGGGGTCGATTCGCTCTTTTTACCTCTACATCCAGGTAAGTCCGATAAACAGGGGGTTGAAATAAACCGAAAAAAAGAGTGACGACCATAACTAAAATTATCACCCCCGCGATAATACTTTTTTCATGCCATAAAATTTGAAGAAATTTTTTGAAATCCATAATTTAGTAATTGGTAATCAGTAATTAGTAATCGGTAATTTATTCTTTAATTAAATTATCAACTACCAAATACAAATTATCTACACCATTAATGGTCTAACTTGTTTTGAGGATACATCTTTAAGGGGAAGTTCAAGGGGAGATTTTTTTTGGTGATATTCTGCCAATGCTTTCGCGATAAATTCTTTTATCTTCTTTTCAAAAAGCGCGACATCAAACTGCGCGACATATTCCCTAATTTTCTTGGCATTAAAATTTTTAGGGTCAAAACTTTTAATAGCTTCCGCTAAGCTCTCTACTGTTTGTTCCGGAAATAAAATTCCTGTTTTATCAGGGATCACGGTTTCTAAAGCGCCTCCGCGACCATAAGCAATCACCGGCCTGCCGCTAGCCATGCTTTCCAAAGCGGTAATCCCTAAGTCCTCTTCTTGAGGAAAAATGAAGGCGCGAGAATGAGAATAGACCTCCGCTAGTTTGGTATCAGACACTTTGCCCAAGAATTCAATATTCGGCCGCGCTATTTTCTTCAATGATTTGAATTCTGACCCGACGCCAAAGATTTTTAAAGGCCAGCCTAATTTATTAAAAGTTTGAATGGTTAAATCAAATTTTTTGTAAGCGACTAATCTTCCTCCGGTTAAAAAATAATTGCCGATCTTAGCGCTTAAATGGAACTTTTTTAACTCCACGGGAGCATAAATCACTTCCGCCTCGCGCCGATAATATTTTTTAATCTTCCGAGCGATATTTTCGGAATTCGCGATAAAATAATCCACGCGCCTGCTTGCCAAATAATCCCAAAGGCGAATCTTATGCAAGGTAAGGGGGATAAACTTTTTAATAATTTTATTATATTTCAATTCTTTAGTGTAACTATGGGTATCGCTCCAGAGATAGCGGGTAGGAGTATGGCAATAACAAATATGCAGGGTTTCAGGTCGGATAATCACTCCCTTGGCAAAAGCGGAAGCCGAGGAGATAACTAAATCATAATCAAATAAATTAAATTCTTCAAAAGCAAGAGGCATTAAAGGCAAATACCATTGGTATCGCTTAAGTCCGAGAGGCATCTTTTGAATAAAAGACGTCTTTATTTTTGTTTTTCTAAAAACGCGATTTGCCCCTTTTTTATCGTAAACCAACACAAAAATCGGCGCCTCCGGATATATTTTGTGAAAAATAGTTAAAACGCGTTCCGCGCCGCCATCTTGAGCCAAATGGTCATGAACTAATGCTACCTTCATATTGATTACAATTATTGAATTTTTAATTATAGTAAATTAGGCAAAATATGTAAAGAATAATGCTTCTTGACATCTTTTCCCCATCCCTTTAATCTAGATATATACCAATCCTTGAAGCCGCTGTATTATGGCAATATTTCACCTATATTCCAAAGAAGCTTTTCATAAATCACATCCTGCAAAAATAGAAAAATATCCCTCAAAACAAAAAATTATCGCCATCTCTCCGCACTCGGACGATTTATCAGTTAACTGCGGAGGAACGATGGCGATTTTAGCGCCTAGCAATAAAATTATCCCTGTCTTATTTTACGCAGGTTACAGGGGAGTGGAAAAGGTTAATCCTGAACAAGGGACAAAAATTCGCGAAAGAGAGATGCAAAAAGAGGCAAAAATTTTAGGACTCAAGAAACCTATCTTTTTGCGCTTGGGATCTTATGAAAAAAATGATTCCTTGATACTCGGAAAAGATATTAAAAAAATTGCTTCTTATTTGCAAAAAATTCAACCCGATATTATTTTTCTGCCTCAAAAAAACGATTTACAACCCCGACACAAACTTGCCGCGAAACTTACGCTTGCCGCTTTTGAAAAGATAAAAGGCGGCAAGAGGATACAATTATTTTTTTATGAATCGGTGTGGAGCCTTTTTGGCGCTTCTTGTTTTAATAGCGCTTTTACAATTCCATCCGCGATAATGGCAAAAAAAATACGGGCAATCCGAGCGCATCGTTCCCAACTTCAACGCACCGCTTTTGATCGGGCGGCGGAAAATTTAGCCTCTTTCCGCTCCGCGATTGTGCCTGAACAGAAAATGGGGGGATATGGCACAAAGAATCAAAAGATTGCAAAATATATGGAGGTGTTTTATCAATTAAAAATGAAAAGTGAAATATGAAAAATCACAATGCAAAATTCAAAAAGATCAAATATAAGGTCAAAATTCATCGCGACGGAAAAATAATTTTAGATTTTAAATTATGGTTTTTAATTTTTCATTTATGTATATCATTATTAAAAAAAATTATGAGGAGCTAAGTAAACAAGCAACAGTAATTGTTAAACAAAAAATTTTGGCAAAGCCAAATTTGGTTTTAGGTTTGGCTACAGGCTCCACCCCCCTTGGTTTATACCAAGAATTAATTAGGACGCACCAAAAAGAAGGTTTAGATTTCAGCGAAGTGACAACTTTTAATTTGGATGAATACGCGGGACTAGCCCCTTCTCATCCCCAAAGCTACAATTATTATATGCGGGAAAATCTTTTTAAACACATCAATATTAAAAAAGAAAACGTTTTTATTCCCAAAGGCATCGCGGAAAATATTGAAGAGTCCTGCCAGCAATACGAGTATGAAATCAAGAAGCGCGGCGGCATTGATTTGCAAATTTTAGGCATTGGCCGCGACGGGCATATTGGTTTTAATGAGCCAGGCACTTCTTTTGCCTCCCGCACCCATATTGTAAATTTAGATTCTGTAACCATTGAGGATAATGCCCGTTTTTTTGAGAATAAGAATGAAGTTCCCCGCCGAGCGATTACAATGGGTATTGGCACCATTATGGAAGCCAAAGAATGTTTGATGCTGGTGAATGGCGCGCACAAAGCGGAGATTATCGCGCGCGCTTTACAGGGACAAATTACAGAGAAAGTGCCGGCTTCGGTTTTACAGAAACATCCGAATCTAACCGTGATTTTAGACGAAGAGGCGGCAGTAAAATTAAAAGCATAAAACGCAAGAGGATCGCATATTTTGTTAAAAATATTTTAAAATAAAAAAGGTTATACTTTAATATATAACCTATTTAGCCGATATCAACTGTGTATAATAAAGATTCAAGATCCTTTTCTGATATTTCTTCTTGGTTATTCGGGTCGTGAAATATCGCTTCAAATTTTACCTCCCGGCTCTTATTGCCTGTGTAACTGAAGGATTGGACTATTTTTCGTCCGCCTGATCCACAGGATGCTTTGCCGGAATATGCAATAGATCGATCGAATACATCTGAATCAATGAAACCATAAAATTTGATAACAATTGGCGTATAAAACTCGCTTACGACAAACTTGATTATTGTAACAATTTCTTTAACAAATGAGCCATCTTGGATGACTTTCATACCCAAGATATCCGTTATGTATCCTTTTTTTGATACGACAGCTTCCCCCATTTATTTTTCGCCTCCTTTTTCTGGTAATTTCATTACTTCAATTTGCAGTGGCGGATTGGAAACAGAAACCAGTCTAATACTGCGCGCATCCCAAAGTTCGATGTTAGCATTATTACCTGTTGGTTCACAAATGTAGCAATCCAATTTTCCTGATTGTCTTCTTATGACTTGGTATAGAACCCCATAGTCAAATCTAGTTTCATCTGAACCTTCAAATTCAATGACAACCTCTTTACCTATACAGTTCCGGATGTGGTCTAAATCGACTAATATCTTTCCGTTTTTATCGAGCACTTTAGCCGATTCATCTTGTGTCACGCATCCAGTAATCAAAACTGCAAAAGTTAACAATACAATCGTTATAAACCTTTTCATTTTCATTTTTCACTCCTTACAACTAACAGTTTGGGGATTGAAGGGAAAAATTATTAAGAGTTTTCCATATTTAGTAAGAACGATTTCATTCTCTCTAAACTCTATACCATCTCCATAGAATGTGGCGATGGTCTTGCCGCTTCTTTTTTCCCAAACCATTATACCTACTACCATCATTAGCCTTCCGTTGCAACCAATAGTTACATCGCACCAATAACTAAAACCATCTTCTTTGTCGCCTATCGCACAATCAATGTCTATCCCTCTCAAAATATACCTCCTTTTTGCGGCGGATTATTCCGCCTTTCTCTTTTTCAGCACTGCCATCGGTGTTTTTAGAAAAATCCAGAGATCTAACCGCGGCGACCAATTCTCAATATAGTATGTATCTAGCCGCACCTCCTCTTCAAAATCCAAGTCGCTTCTGCCCGAGATTTGGGCGAGTCCTGTAATCCCCGGCTTAATCTTTAACACCCTTTTGTGGTGTTTTTTGTATTTTGCCACTTCTTCAGGCAGATGCGGCCGCGGACCGACTAGACTCATTTTACCAATGAAAACTAAAAAAAACTCTGCTAATTCATCAATGGAAAACCGTCTAATAAATCTGCCTACGCGGGTTACACGAGGATCATTTTTGATCTTAACCATCGGCGTGCCTTTGCGTATATTATGCTTCGCTAAAACTGTGTAACGCAAACTGTCGCATTTTGGCCGCATAGAACGAAATTTAAAATAACGGAACAATTTGCCGTACTGACCAACCCGCTTTAGGGGCTGTCCTTTATCAAGATGGGAGAAAAATGTTGGTCCCTTTGAATCAAGCTTAATCGCTATCGCAGTGGCAATCATAACAGGACTTGCCAAAATAATCAAAATTACAGAAATAACTATGTCGGCAATGCGTTTAAAAATCCGACCCCAACCGTCCAGAGGGGTATCTTTTAATTCCACAATCGGAATACCGGAAACAGTTTCAATATCTAATTTAGTCACTTGGGCGCCAAGCATATCTGGCACATATTTATAAACTAAATGATGCACATCGCAATAATCCACAATTTTTAAAACCTCTCTTTGCGACAAATCCAAGCTGCATTGGATCACTTCATCCACACCGCGCCGTAAGCGTGCCAGATCCAGCTTTTTAATAACATCGTCCTCGGCTAAAATATGGGTCATAATCTTATAGCCTAAACGCGGTTCCCTTTTATATTTTTCAGCTAGAATTTTGCCAGCATTGCCATTGCCGATTAAAGCGATACGATGCACGCCATAACCATATTTTAATAAAACCCTCTGAACCGCGCGGATTACAGAACGTCCCAAAATTACAAAGACAACCGAGAGCAGCCAAACAGCCAAAAAAATAAAGCGCGAAGAAAAGAGTTCGCGCTGAAAAAACAATAAAACGATTAGCGCCATCATTGCCGTAGAGATGCTTATAAAAACCCGATAAGCCTCGCGCAAACCGCCGCGCGTGGTTTTTAAATTATAAAGTCCGGTCAAAGCAAAAATTCCCAAACAAACTAATGCCGCAACGCCACTCCAGAACATATACTCACGAAAGGAGAAGTTGTAAATAACCGGCTTAATCTCCGTAATACTCTCTGAAAATCTTAAATGGTAAGCGAAAAAAACCGCGAGGAGAATCATCGCGAAATCCACGGGGACTAATAAAAAACTAAAAAAAAGTTCTGATTTTTTCATTAATGTAAGCTAACAGTTGAAAGCGAAAAGCGTAAAGCGCGAACTAAAATTTTGCCCTTCATATTTTACGCTTTTTAGTTGTCTTTAAGCAAGCCTATAAGCCGAATTCTGTTTGGAGAGCCACGAGGGCACTCCTTGATGACCATCTATCTAGGCGCGCTGTTGCCAGCGCGCTCAAGCGTCTTCCCCACGTCTTTAGAAAACGCGGAGCGCAGACTTGCACCAGGCAGGGTTTAGCACTAGCTTTAAGTCGCCTTAAGCCAGAGAGGATTTTTAGGCCCTCACTTTTCACCCTTACCCCTAACACCTCGCTAACGCTCGGTGTAATTTTTAATTTTTAATTCTTAATTTTTATTAAATTTTTAATGATTTAATTTCTAATGTTTAAAAATTAGAAATTGTTAATTTAATAAAAATTGTCTCGCTATGCGAGATCTGGCGAAGCCAAAAAATTGTTCAATTGAAAATTTACTGAACGCAAGTGAGGTGTTAAAAGGGCGGTTTTGTTTCTGTGCCACTTTCCCTAGGCTTCGTAATATTTCAAGTCTTAAGAGCTTAAAATATCACTGCTCCCGGTCGCTGTTAACGACTGCCGCTTTCGCCCCTCACTTTTGATAAAGTGAGGGGGTTGGTGTTCGGACTTTCCTCCCCAGTATGTTAAATAAATCAACATACCAGAGCGATCATCCGGCTTGCTAGAAGACAAAATTATTATAGCCCAGATTATCTGAAAAGTCAAATAATGTTAAATAAAAAAAGCGCAGATCTAAAATCTGCGCAAAGCATATATTTCTTAGTACCAATACTAATAATCTTTGATAAAACTATCGGATAATTCGCTTAAAGACTCGCCGTAATGAATCCTTCGGATTGCTTCGGCAAATAAGGGTGCGACATCAATAATCACAAACTTATCCGTAGTTCTTTTTTTATCTACAGGTACCGTGTTGGTAGTGTAGATGCGATTAAACCTTTTCTGGAGAACTTCATAGGAATTACCAGAAAGGATCGGATGGGTGAAAAAAGTACACAACTCTTTAGCGCCCGCTTCTTCTAGCTCATCGCCATCAGTAACAAGCGTTCCACCGCCTAAAGCTTCGTCATCAATAAGAATTGCTGTTCGTCCCTTCACACTACCAATGATGGTTTTGCATTCTGTCTGCTCATTATGCCCGATCCGCTCTTTATCAATAACGGCAGTGCATTGAGTGGGATCAACTCCAATGGCTTGAGCTATCCTGCGCACTAATTTAGACATCCCCACGTCAGGCGCCACCAAAACAAAATCATTTGGATAATGAACTATATCTAAATCCTCATTCAACTTTTTTGCTAAAATCGGCGGGATATAAAGTTCATCAAGACTAGCATCATCCGTATAATGTCGAATATGGGTATCATGCAAATGCATCGACAGGAAACCATTTACTCCACAAGCCCTTTCTAAAGCAATAATTTTATACTTTACCCCTGTGGCTATTCTTGGTTCATCTTTCTTGTCACTACGTACCGAATGCATATAGGGCATCACGGCGATCCGTTTAGGGCCGGCGGCAGCGTCTTTTGTCGCAAAGGCAATCATGGCAAGTTCCTCAAAAAGATTCGCGGAATCTTTTATGGGCGAATGGCCAGTTTGAATAATAAATACATCCTTCCCCCGCACTGTTTCATCAACCTTCACAAGATATTGAGTATTAGAAAACTGTTTGATCGTTACAGGGGTTCTCTGAATACCCAAATAGGTGCAGACCTGATCGGCAAATTCTGGATAAGCATTGCCACTCAAAATTACTAATTTGTCTTCTGGCATAATATACCTCCTCTTTAAAAGGACAAAATACAGGCACAAGATAAATGATATGCCTGCATATAGCAACCAAGAGATATGGGATAACTTTATCCTATAATAAAAAAACAGTTTCGTCAAAATAAAAAGCGTCAAACCTTGGTTGATGCTTACAAAAAAATTTATCTTTCGTCGTCATCAGAGAATAAATCTAAGATGGCTTTAATGCCATACCATTCTATAGAAGGTCGAGGCAGTCTATCTAAAGCGGTGCCCAAATCCAATTTAAATAAAGGCCAATACTGTCTCACTCTAGACACTAAAGGTATTATTATGAGGTAGCCCACAAGAAACGCGGGCGTACCAACGAGAAAAAGATAAAAAAGAACTGACAATAAAATTTTCACTTTTCCACCTCCTCTTAATATGTCTTGACGACCTCGCCATTTTGGTCTAATTCCACAAAATGATGCGCTTTGCCCTCGCGGAAGGCGGGACATTGGTTTTCAGATTTGTTATCCACCTCTTGCCGCGGATTATGCGCTGTGTCACAAACCCAGTCTGGAATAATTTCGTTGGAAAGGCAAGGGCCTTCCGAAATATCCCGACCATCTGCATTTTCTCTTTGAAACAACTCTTTGCATTGCGCGATTGCTAAATCTTTTTCGGCTTCTTGACCAGTTCTGACCGTGCTCACGCCTGTCAAATCATCAACTCTTTGTTCCACTTCTTTTTTGCAACCTGAAAGAAAAGCCATTATTAAGAACAAGGATAAAATAAATATTGCTCTTTTCATAATTTTTTATTTATACCCTAAATTATGGAATACACCGTCATTACGAGGAGTCCCGAGCTTGCCGAGGGACGACGAAGCCCGCCCGCCTCGCCTGAAGCGAAGCGATGGCGGGCAGGCATCTCCCCCTCGGGCAGGGGGAGTGAATTTCGAATTCAAGATAGTTCAAATCACAAAGTCGTAATTGGTCGGCTCTGCACAATATAAATTTTATCCTTTTCTACCGCCCATTCAATATCGCAAGGAAAGCCATAATGGGCTTCTATCTTTTTGCAAATTTGGGCAAGTGCAATGATTTTAGGGAGAGGGAGACATTGTTTGCTGGCACGGCTTAAAGAAACTTTGATTTCTTTTGTCTTTTCGCCTATCCTTTTTATTTCTATTAATTGTTCATTGACCGTAATATCTATAATTTTCATTTTTTGTTTATCCACCACATAACAATCCGGCGTCACTTTGCCCCCCACCACTGCTTCTCCTAGCCCCCAGCTTGCCTCAATCACCATCTGATTTCTATCGCCCGTCACGGGATGCACGGTAAAACAGACTCCCGCCACTTCTGATTCCACCATTTTTTGAATCACAACCGCTACCGAAACTTTTTTGCCGTTTATTTTTTTCTCAATGCGATAGAAAATGGCGCGGGGCGTAAACAGAGAAGACCAACATTTTTTTACCGCATCCATTAATTCTTTTTTCTGAACCCCCAAGTAACTTTCCAATTCTCCAGCCCAAGAGGCAACACGAGAATCTTCGGCTGTGGCGGAAGAACGCACGGCAACATATCGAGCTTTCAGTTTGTTAAAAGCTATTGCGATTTTTTTTTCTATGCCTTGGGGCATTGGATATTTGCCGATTAAACTACGCAACACTTCCGAGGCATCATCTATGGTATGGGTCTTTTTCGGATCAGCTTTCTTGAGTTCGCTTTCCACTTCCACGTTAAGATCAGTCTGTTCTAAAAAGCTATCAAAGGCCGAAGCTAAAATGACAAAACCAGGGGGGATCGGAAACCCTGCTTTTGTCATTTCTCCTAGGGAAGCACCCTTGCCGCCGGCAATAGCAATGTCTTTTTTTGTAATTTGAAGGAAAGGAAGAATAAATCTCATAAATCCAATTACTTTAAAAATAGCTTTTTCATATGGTTCACCTTATTTTTTCGGTCTTAAAACCATATCTCTTCTTAAACGATAAACAGAATGAGATGAATCAATATAAAAATCTTCTACATAGAAATAAGGGAATAATAATTCATAAATTTCACCCACTGTCGGATCTACCTCTATATAACTACCAAGTATTTCTTTCTTAATATCTCCTTGAATGGGCCAAATTTTTCCTAGCACTTTAGATTCTATTTGATTTCTGGAAGCATAAGCTTTCAATTTCTCTTTTAAGTCATGAAAGGCATAGGCTCTGGCCTCCGAATTAAAAGAATAATTAGCGAGAAGGGAATAAAATATATCTACTTGATTTTGAAAATTCCTAAAAAATTTTGGATTATATTGATACTTTTTGAAGACTTTTTCAAAAGTAATTTTTTGATCTAAATTTGCAACCATTGTTGAAAAAAAATAAAAGCCATTTTTTTTCAAAATTATATTTATGTCTCGAAAATTTTTTCTCCAATCCTTTAATACCATATTCACTTGAGTTTCATCACTAAAAATAATGTCAAATTCTTCCTTCTGAAAGAATTGATCAGTATTTTCCCATTTGCCTTGGATAAATTTTTCTTTTTTGGGGTCTTGTCGCATCATTTTTTTCATTCCATAATACATCCCTTCATTAGCGTCAAAACAGGTAACGTTTAATTTTAGTTTAGCGCAGATATCTCTGGTTTCCGGTGTAGAACCAAAAATCAGCACCTTGGGTTTCGGCTGTTTGATAAGATATTTTTTGAGATATTTCAAATAAAAATTAAGCTGATTTTGATTAGGCCGCCAAGGTGGCTGGATTCCCCGCCATAGTTCAACATATGAGTTCCACTTTGGATTATAGATTTGATTGGTTTTGGACATAAAGTTAAAATAATTATTATTTTCTCTCAATAATTTTTGCGATCCATCTTCTCACCCGATCCAAAGGATAATCGTGCACCTCGGTGTCTCTGCCGCCGATTTTTTCCGGCATGTCAAATTCTTTAAGATCCTTGAAAACAATATTGCCTTTTCTATTTAGCTCTTTCATCCTTGTAAAAAACGGCAGGGTTTCGCCCTGCAAATCAATGTCGGCATCAGCTACAGATTCCACGCCAACCAAACGCACATTTAGAGGTAAATCCTTGGCGGTCATTTTCCCTATTGCCTCTCCGTCGGAAATTAAATCATTTATCACCGCTTCCGCGTCCATTCCTTTAAAATAATCTTTCCCCGCCTCGCTTTCAAAAAATTCACGATAGTTTTCAAATACCTCTGACCGCGTTTCCAACATTGCGCCCATTAAAATAACATTGTCAATTTTTTGCTCAATTTTTTTCGCCGCTTCGCTTGCATCCCTATGCAATTCCACCATTGAATTAACGGCAATACTGCCGCCCCAAGAATGACCAATAATATCTATTTTGCCGATATCGTCAATCTTATTCCCTAACGACTTAAGCGCGGTTAAAATTTCCCTATTCGCTTTATGCCAACTAAATTTTTCCTCATTGCCAATGTATTTTTGCTTTTTTTCGGAAGCTTCCTTTTGCTTTTCCGGGCAGTGAATATAATTTTTTACATCTTCGCCTTCTATCCTTAAACCATTATGCCGCAAAAAGATCACCGCGCGACCATCTTGGCTAAAATCATCGGCATATTTTGCTTCCTGCATGGCAAAATCGCCTTTGTATCCCGGACTAATAATTAAAATATCCTTCGCTACCCCCTCTTTGGGCAAGTAAACCTTGCCTTCCACGACCTCATCAGAATCTGGATTTCTAAATTCCGTCCAATAAGATTCATAATTGCCGAGCTCGCGCAGCTCATTATCTTCGTCTAAATCCTTTTCCAGTTTAATTGTCTTCTCGGGATTAAAATTTTCCCCAAATAGTTTTTCTAGTGCCTCAAATTTCGGAGTAGGCTCTTGCTCTATAAATTTTTCTTGTTCCATAGTTTTAAATTGATTTTTCTCCCACCCCCTCCCCGCCCGCTTCGCCTGAAGCGAAGCGATAGCGGGCAGGCAGGGCAGAGGAAGAGTCTCTTACCCCTCCTTGCTCAAAACAGGGGAAGTGCGCTTCTTTAATGTATATATCGGCCCGTTTTTCACAAAAGGATGATCGGAAGAATAAACCTTGCCTTCAATGGTGAAAAATTCTTTTAATTCTCTCTCGCTTTCTTTTTCTGATAAAACAGACCAATGATAATCAGCAGCCATCGGGACAAAATTGTCTTCATAAAAATTGATGAGTTCCTCAATAATGAGGCTATATTGATGATTTTTCAAACTCTTTTCCCATTCTCTGCGCATAATTTTTAAAAGATTCGCCATTGTGTTGTCAATTTTTTTCATGGCGCTGCTGTAATAAAACATACGCAGATATAAAATATTCATCGCAAGCTGAAAACAATATTCGCCTTTTTCTATTTTAACTGCTAAATCTATCAAGATTTTACTGACACTGTTTTCTTTGGTTTCGGGTAAATAAAAATTATGCCGTGTAATCCATATGCCGTCATTTTTTAAAATGCGGCTTATTTCTTGGAATAACCGGGGGTGCAATTTCGCGTCCACATTGCAAATCACTTCATCGCCTACAACCAAATCAAAATGTTGCTTAGGAAATTGAGTGGCAAGCCAAGAGCGGGGGAAAAACTTCTCTTGGGGATGGCGACCTTTTGCTAAAAAATTCGTCATCACGCGATACATCGTGGGGTTGATGTCCACGCAATAAACTTTGGCGCCAGCCAAGCTTTCATAAGTATATAAAATCCGACGCAGTTCCGGTGTCGCGCCCATCACCATAATTTTAGAATTTTTTCTGTTCTTTAAAAATTTGGCAATCAAAATGCCATAATTTTTACAATCGTCAGGGCTCGGACGATTGGGCACTAAAATTTTACAATATTCGCCGGCGACTTTTTCCCAAGCAGCGATTTTCTTCTGAATCATTTTCTTCATAAGTTTTTTCGCGCAAAATAAATCCGATAGCATTTATATACGGGATGTTTTTTATTGATATCGGAATCTATGATTTTAAAATATTTCTTTAATGCCTTTTCAAAAATTTTACGGGGCGGGACAATATATAAATATCGGCGGGGGAAAAAAATGTAATCGGCAATGGCGCCAACTTCTTCAGCGCTAGTTTCTATATTACGCGCGCGGGCTTGATTTAAAAGTTCATTAATAGACAACCAGTAATGACCATAGTCCTTTTTATGATATAAATCACTATTAAACATCAAGGCATATAGCCAGTACCATTTTTCCTCTTTATCTTGGCGCAGCTTCTTATCCTTGCGATATTTGACTAAGAATTTTGGAAAATCTATTTTTTCTTTGATTTCTCTTAAAACCACATTAATAACAAAATATCCATCAGGATTAAGATGCCTTATAATATTTTCAAAAAAAGCATTATATTTAGAAAAAGGTATATTACAGAAAAGATGATCGCCGCAGGCGAGGTCAAATTTTTCTTTTACCCTGAATTCTAACCAATCGCCCCAGACTTTTTTTTCTTTGGGATTTTGGCGCGTGGTGAGCTTATCCATTGCCGAAACCATTTCCGGATTAATGTCAACCATAGTAACACTAAGATTATATTTGGCAAATAAATCTCGTAATTCAGGAGTGGCGCCAAACAATAGAACTTTAGGCTTTTTGCCCAATTTTTTGATTATTTGTTTTAAGAAACGTTCATAAATTTTAATTTCGCCTCTTGATGGCCGCATCGGCGGCTTTAAATCCTTCCAAACTTCCGCCAGACTTTTCCAAGAATATTTTTGGGTTTGCATAGATTTAGTGGTTTCATCTTCCTTTATGAGAAGAGAAATTTGACTTTACTTTATTATACCTCCAATTCTGCAGTAGAGACAGGTTTAAAACCTGTCTCTATATATGTATTAAATGAAATTATTTTTTCTTCTGTTTTTTTCCTGAACCTAAACATCCTCGTCCCCTCCTTTTCAAATTGATAAAAGATCTGGAATTAGAGACCTTTATTGGTAACGTCTAAATCGTTTTGGTCAAACTTTCTGCAACAAATACACCGGCTCGCTCTTACAATATTCAAATTGCTTGGCATAATCGCAAGAAATAATCTTGAAATATTTTCGCGCTAATTTTTCAAATTTTTTTTGTGGCGGTAGAACTGAAACCCCGGCAAAATTTTTATATCGAGCATAAATGCCGAAGTCACTTTTGATTTTCTTTCTATCTTTTAAATATTTAACCTTCTTTAAAAACTTCTGCCAGGAAAACTCATAAGTTCGCGGATTCCACATTGTCGCTGCGGCTTGGACTAAAAAGTCCTGCGGATTCTTAATTTCCCCTCGCTCATACTTTTTAAAAACATTTTCCAGTTTTTCTCGATTCCATTCATCGCAATGCTTCACAATAAGATGGGTAGAAAAATAACCTTTAGATTTCAAAAGAGAACTCACTTTTGCAAATAAAGAGTCCCATTCTGGCCAAGAGAGCATATTTAAAACATCATCCCCTGCCACCAAATCATAATAACCATTTTCTAAAGATAAATCACGCCAATCGTTTTTCACGAAGATTTCCTTTTCCACTTGACCGCGTGTCAAAAGATTCATTGCTAAATATATATTCAAGTTGCGATCCGCGCAAGTGATTTCAAATTTGTATTTATGACCTAAGGTACGCAATTCAGGAGTGGCGCCCAAAATTAAAAGCCGCGGTTTTTTACCCTGCGCTAATTTCCGGAAATGCTTTTCATAAATCGCAATGTGCTCGGCAAGGGGCCGGATCGTCGTGCCTTGCCATTTCTGCCAATCTTGAGCGATTTTTTTGATATTTCCCGATAAAATATATTTTTGATGAGCAGGCATATTATTTTTTCTGTAAATAATAAACCGCAAAAAATTTATCAAACAGAGAATGGGGTGGAGACTTTTGCATAATAATTTTAAAGAATGGAGAAACTTCGCGTCTTGTCTCTCGCGGGGTTAGAGCGCGCCACGATTTTTTGCTCGCGGGATAAATCTTTTTAATTGCTTTATAGATTTTTGTTTTATTTTTCTTCGCCCAAGGGTGATTTTGGAAAATTTGATTATACTGTCTTTCACTCGGATTGGGGGTAGTCTTTGTTTTAAAATCAAAGCTCAAGACCTGCGCCGCAATGTGCATCTCCGCGCAGTCTGCCGCGTTAGGTCCTCTTCTTTTCCACATATGCTCCATAATTTCACTAGCTATGCCTGAAGAAATTTTGGGCGGGATATAGAAAAGGATACGGGTGGTAAATTTACCATTGGGTTTTAGAATTTGGGCTAAATGTTTCCAAAAAATATTTACTTCCGACCAAGCCACGTTGTTTACTACGCCATCACCGAGAATCACATCATAATAATTATGGGCAAGCGGCATGGAAAGCCAGTTCGCCTTCACCCAAATCTCACTGGGATTCTTTTTCCGCATCAGCTTGGTCATCGCTAAAATCATTTCTAAATTCACATCCACAACCGTCACTTCTTTGGTATATTTTGCCGCCAAATCCCTTAATTCGGGTGTGGCGCCTAAAATTAGAACCTTGGGAGATTTTTGACCTTTGACCGCATTATGCAAAAATTGGTTGTAAATTTTTAAATCAGCCGAGGATGGTCGGATAGGGGGTTTCATTTTATACCACCGATTCTGCGCTGTATTAAACCAATATTCTTTCCCTCGGATTAAACTAATAGAGACGTGATGAGTCATATTATTTTTTTTCAAAACATAAATTAAATATCTATCACCAGAAGGAGGACATCAAGCCCGACCAAGCCCGCCCGCCTCGCCTGAAACGAAGCATTTGAGCGGGCAGGCAATCTCATCAGGCAGTATTTATACTTATTTATGAGATTGCTTCGTCCTTCGCAATGACGATGTATTTCCTAACCCAAAGTTTAATGGTAATTCTCTTTAAAATAAAACAAATTCTCTAAAAAGTCAATAAAAAAAGCGCCGAAATAAAATGGAGCCCATCGCGATAAGCTCCATAAATCGACGCAAAAAAATAACTATAATTGCGTAAGAACATCCTCAAGAATATCCACGCCTTCTTTAGAATGACCCGCTGCGATACGAATTAACGCGGGGTCATAATTCTCTGAAATAACACCTAGTGGTAAAATCCGCCAGTCTTCAGCGCCAAAGGAAGGGGTAATAGACCAGTGGTCGAAAGCACACAACTTATCTGCCAATTGTATTGCCATCTCTTGCCCGCCTTTCATCGCAGCATAGAAAATGCCACCAGCCAGACCATCAAACTGGGAATGGACAAGATTGTAGCCGGGGTGTGACACCAAACCCGGATAAAATACTTCAACCTTACTGGGATATCGAGCCATTATTTGAGCGGCACTGATAGCGTTTTCACAGTATAGGGAAAAATACCGCTCCAGCCGCGGCAACGCAATTTGTTCCGCCACAATCGGCTGCATTACTACCTGCCGATAGTAATCAGAGTTCTTGATGCCTTGGATTATATCCACAGAACCCGAAATTCTGCCGCCAGCAACTTTGCCTTCTGATTCCCACTTGGACAAAGAGGCGACCTCAATCACTTTGACACTCCAGTTTTCTTGGAAAAAGGGATGAAAAGTAGGAATCAAGGTGGTGTCCACGACCGCAACGGTGTTCATGCTAACCAAAATATCTAAAGTGGCTTTATAGTTCACAACCGGCATCCCCGGACTATTACCAATCATCTCAAAGAAATAGAACCGCGGCTGCAGCTCTATCATCTCTTGTAGCGAAACGACATCTGCAGGATCAATGAAATGAACCTTTATCATATCTATTTTCTGCCCCAGATTTTCCGCAAACCGTATTGCCCCTGGATATAACGCTTTAGAAAACAGAACGCAGTCACCCGGCTGAATTAAAAAGTTCACCACCGCGCCAATCGCCGCCATACCGCAATTAGTGACAGCGCTTGCTTCCGCGCCGGTGTATTTAGAAATCTCTGTTTCCAACTGTAATTCTTGCGGAGAATTCACAAGATAGTGTCCTTTAGAGAAAAGTTCCTGAAGGGCATAACAATTCACAAATTGTCTACTGATTCCATCCCAACCTATCATTTTCCTTACCTCCCATTTTTAGAAAATGCAAAGATCATCAACCTAAAGACACCTTAAAGTTATTTTCTTTAAGGTGTCTTAATATAGCATATATCAAATAAATCATCAAATAGTTGTAATAGTTCAATATATTGAAAACATCCAGGGTATAAAAAGTAACCATTACAAATCCTTGACTTTTATTCTAAAGTATATTTAAATAAGATGTCTAGCTCATATTAAGTAGAGCTAGCGAAACAACAGAAGGAGGGAAGATTTATGAGTTTATGCCCAGTTTGCGGAAGAGTACAGTGTGACCACACTTTGGAAGAGAGAGGGCAAACATACGCAGAAATGATGCGACCGCTTTCCGAAGAAGAGGAAGAAGTATGGCGAAAAGAGCCGTGTGGCTCTCCAGAAGGAATCAGGGTTGCAAATGCACACGCCCATGACCCCGTGGAAAGAAGTAAATTAAGAAATGCCCCGCTGAAGATGGAAACTGAAAAGCAGGAACAGAGAGGTGACGATACTTTCCTGAAAATAAAAGTCAGTGAAGCTCCTGAAGAGGGAGGCGCAAGCACCACGGTTGAACTTACTTTGCACAATGTACAAAGTAGCACTGTTAAGAAAGAGCAAGGCGGCATTCTTTTTTACACTACAGATGATGCACCCTGCATATTAAGAATTGGCGCACCCCTTAGTGCACCACTGCTCTAACAGTTCTCTAATAATCAGGGATGGTTGACGGATTTCAACCATCCTTTTTTATTTTAAAGAGTAATTAAAAATTCAGTTTTTGTTGGAAAATTTCCTTTAATTTGATAAACTCCGCGAGATGACCACGAAATTATTGACCCCGTTAGAAACATGCCGCGCGCGAGTTTTTAACGAGGTTGACTTTTTAAAAGTGGTGGGATATTCTAAACTTTGCTCGAAATTTCTTTGAACGAAACTGACGCTCCGCCCCGCCGCCGCTCGCTAACGCTCGCCACCCCGCAAAAAAGTTTTCTCTACATTTTTTATTTTGCGCGCGCCCGATTTTTTCTTCTAAAAGGAAAAGAAAACTTTTTCGCGGGGTTCTGCTCTTGGCGAGCAGGGCGGCGGGGCTTCGCTTCGGCTCGGGCGCGGCGGAATTCCCCCCACACCCCCCTTCCGCCGCGCCCTCGCTTCCGACGGCGATTTTTTCGGCGGGCTTTTCTAGTATATTAGCTTATTCTCAAAACACTTTCAATCTCCGATTCTGGCAAATTTTTAATCTTGTTTTTCAGTGTTTCCACCCAAGACGGCACGCTGATTGAATTTTCGCTCATTCTTCTTTTTACCTCAATGAATAAATCTAAACCCTTTTTTGATGTATCAAACCCTAAACTATTTTCAAATTCTTTTTCAAAACCTAAATACTTATCTTTCGGTGTGCCGTCTGGATAATTTATTCCGTTTTCGGCAAACAATTCTAAAATTGCCTTGTTTTTGTTTATATTCTCCTGTTTCTCGCTCGTGTTATCAAGCTGTTTATCGCCGTCAAAAATCACATAGCAAGGTATTCCAAATTCAGAATATAAGCGATAAAAACGATCTATTTCGCTTTTACTACCGCAACGAACGATAGAGATACCCTCTTTTATAAAATCAAAGCCGACCAAATCAAAAAAGTAAGGAAGTAAAAGCGTTTCCGATTGACCTTCAACCAAAATGATTTTCTTTGCGAAAAATCCCTCGTTGGCTTTTTGAGTGTCGCCTGTGTTTTCGTATGCGTTTTTGTAGTGTAAAAATAAATCTTCTTCCGATGAGTCAATATTATTTCTCGTTTTCAAATCTTTAACAAAATCTCCAACTTTGGCATATCTCAAAAATGTTCCTTTATCTTTTGTTTTTCTGACGATAAAAATTTCATTGAAATTTCCAGCAGATAAAAAATTTGGCGAATGAGTGGTATAAAAAACTTGCGTTCCCTCCCTGATTATATTTCCATCTATATCTTTTTTATCCTCTGACAATTCACGCAAAATTTTGTAAAAATTTCTTTGTGCTTGGGGGTGCAAAAATAATTCCGGTTCGTCAATGAATATCGGACTTTTATTTGCCAAATTTAATTCCGAATACGCTTTTAAAATAGCGATTGATATTGAGGCCTGAACGCCCATTCCCAAATTAGACGCTTGAAATTCCATACCCATATCTTGCTCTTTAACTATCAATTGCAAGGTTTTGTAAAAATTCCACGGATCATACAAGCTCAAATCAACGACAAAATCAGATTTCGGTCGATTTAATTGTTTCGCACTTTCTTCTTGCAAAATATTCAAAAATTTATGCATCACTTCTTGTCCGCTCTCGTCTTTAACCGAAAAAAGCAATCTGTCCCTTATTACTTGCAGCCAATCCTTCAACCATTCTTTTTTCGCTTTAACTTCGTTATTGTGCTTATATGTTTCAACGGAAAACTTTTTATTGATTTCTTGTAAAATTCTACCCACAAGCGACCAACGGCTTGAAGGAAGATAATCAAGAATTTTTCTATCCACGCCAAGATACGCCGAACAATACTGCTCTCTTATGTCTCCTTTGCAATTATAAGAATTGTCATCATAAAAAAGCCCTGATTTAATTTCTTTTTCATTTCTATAGGTATTAGTAACTTCTTTATATTCATTAAGTTCAAGATTGTGGTCATCGTCAAATTCCAATCTGATTTTTATACGATTTTCTTCCTTACCTAAAAAATGATCTTCTTTGCAAACCGAATTAAAAGACGGATATGTTGGTCCTAAAATCCAATTGATAGCGTCAAAAACATTGCTTTTGCCAGAACTATTTGCCCCGATAAAAGCATTTAAGCCGGTGGACGGCTCAAATTCCAAATGCTTAATGCTTTTATAGTTATCAATCGTGATTTTTGTAATTTTCATATCTGCTTAATGATACTTTCAATTTTGCGAGGCAAATCGTGTTCCCAAATTCTAAAAATTTTCCAACCTTGCTTTTTATAATGCCTTGAAACTTCCTTGTCTCTTTCCGTATTCCTCTCTATTTTTTGCGTCCAATAATTTTTGCGAACGGACGGAATACGACAATGTTTTTTGCATCCGTGCCAAAAACAAGAATCAATAAAAATCGCTGTTTTGTATTTTGGCAAAACAATATCCGGCTTTCCAAAATACTTGCCAGAATTTTTGCGATACCGCAAACCGGTTTTCCACAATTCTTTGCGAAACAATATCTCCATTTTGCTGTCCTTGCTTTTGACATGAGACATTATTTCGCTTCGCTTTTGTTTTGATACTGTGTCCATACATAATCAGTTGCTGAACAGTTCAACGGGGTTAATCTTAAACTGCAACATTTTTGCCGAATCCCGCCCGGCGTCTCCGCCTTTTCTTTGCATTGTTATTTTTCCGATTTTCAAACTGCCCTGCGTTGTAATTCTAACCGGGCCGTCGGCAAAAACATTCATGGCGTGATTTATTGATTTCAAAATCCAACTGCTTTCGCCGTTGGCGACCAAAGCGACTAACATCCAGCCCGCCGAAAATTTGCCTCTGCCTTTCAAAATATCGGAAACGACCAAAATTTTGTTTTTGGTGAAATAATCAATAATTTTCTTTTGATCGCTTTCGCTCATTTCGTTCAAAAACATTCTTCGTCTGTCTTTTAATTTTGATTTTGTTGGCGCTATTTCGCCTGTAAAAGTTTTCAAAATTTTGGTTATGTCCGCCGGAATTTCCCACATCTCAACATACTTATCTACCCACCTTTTATCTATTTGGTTAAATCCCTGCGGATTGCTGACTAATTTTACAGACAAATTTTCGGCGGCAATCGCTTTTTTGAGATAAATCGTTATTTGAACCTGAACATCGGTTTTGTATCCGTGCAATTTCATCGCTTCCACTTTATTAATTTCTTTTATCGGATAGCCCATTATCGCCAACCATTTTTGAGCGTCTATATCATTTTTCCAATCGTTAAATTTTCGGACAATATCGTCCTCGTTTCTAAATCCGCCTTTTGCGGTTTCCGAACCCCATTTGATTAAATCTTTTTTATTCATAATGGTTTGTATAATTAAGCAAACTTTTTCCAATCGCTTCAATCGTGCTAACCGTCATAGCGTTTCCGGCTTGGCTCAACAAATAAACATCGGCGATTTTGCCTTTTGTTTTTTCGCTCAAATTTTTTGGAAATCCCTGCAATAACAAAGATTCAAAACCCGATAATCTCCTAAATTTTCCGCCTCTAACATACAAAACGCCGTGCCGTCCCGTTCTTAAAGTTGGCACTTTGTTTTTGTACAATCTTAAATCTGATTGGCGGGTGTCCAAAACCAGATAATCCTCTTTGAGCAGTTTTTCAATTTTGAATAATCCTTTGTTGTATTTATTGTCTAGATATTTCAAAAATGTTTCGTAAGCTCTCTTTTTTTCGTTAAACTCCATTTCGCCGTTGTCAATTAAGTATTCTTGAACATCGGGCGGAAAAACTGGTTTTGGCCATTCAAAATTATTACCGTTCACAAGGTCTTTTCTTATTCCGACAAAATAAATTCTTTCGCGCATTTGCGGAACTCCATAATCCAAACTATTCAAAACTCGGTGATAAACTTTGTATCCCGCTTTGTCTAATTCTTCCAAAATGACTTTCAAAGTTTTTCCGCCCTCATGATTTACTAAACCTTTTACATTTTCCAAAATAAAATAAGGCAAATTTTTGGCGTTCATTATTTTAATCAAGCCGTAAATTATTTGCCCTCTATGGTCGTTCATTCCTTTTCTCTGACCGATAACGGAAAACGATTGACAAGGGAAACCGGCAATCATTAAATCAAAATCCGGTAAATCATTTGCGTTTATTTTCATCAAATCGCCATGATTTTTTTCTTCCTGTCCGAAAAATTCTCGGTATGTTCGCTCGGCGTATTTATCAATTTCCGAAAATCCGACACAACTTAAGCCAAGGTTTTGAAGTCCAAGACGCCCCGCGCCAATTCCAGCACAGAAATCCACAAATTTTAAGTTATTTTTTTGTGCGGTGGCCATACTCATTTGATTAAATCCTCAATCGGGACATCTAACGCCTTTGCGATTTTCTTGATTGTATCAACAGTCGGGTTTTGTTGCTTGCCCGCTTCAATGTTGATTATCGTATTATTGGAAACATCGGCAAGCCGGGCCAGTTTTTCTTGCGACAAGCCCAGTTTTTCCCTCAATCGTTTTATTTTGCTTGACTCTACCATATTTGAATAGTAATATTAAATTGTGGTATAATTGAATTATGCTAGAACTTCTGAACCACAATATAATATTACCAAAATATTTGGAAATAGTAAAGAAAAAAGGGAGTTCTTCAATCTTTTCCGCGTCGGGAGGGTGGGACAAGGAAAAGAAAAAAAAGCCCGCCGAAAAAATCGCCGTCGGAAGCGAGGGCGCGGCGGAAGGGGGGTGTGGGGGGAATTCCGCCGCGCCCGAGCCGAAGCGAAGCCCCGCCGCCCTGCTCGCCAAGAGCAGAACCCCGCGAAAAAGTTTTCTTTTCCTTTTAGAAGAAAAAATCGGGCGCGCGCAAAATAAAAAATGTAGAGAAAACTTTTTTGCGGGGTGGCGAGCGTTAGCGAGCGGCGGCGGGGCGGAGCGTCAGTTTCGTTCAAAGAAATTTCGAGCAAAGTTTAGAATATCCCACCAATCGCAACTTTCGCCGTTTTGGGAAAGGATTGCCTCGCGGCTTCGCCGCTCGGCATTCGGGCTTTGCGCCTTGCGCAAAGCCATAAAATCCCACGGCGGGCAAA
>JAQUNI010000005.1 GCA_028717685.1 Patescibacteria group bacterium
TATTCTTTTAAGTACCGGATTATTTGTTTCATTTTTCATCGGTGACAGGATTTTTCTTTCGGGTATGAAGAAGGAAAAAAAGATATTCGAAAAAACCGAAACGGAAATTGAAATGGAAGGGGATTTGTTGAATAAAATAAATACAAAAATCGACAGAATAGAAAGGGAAGTTCATGAATTGAGGGAGGAGAAGTGAACGATTGCAAAGATTTAATAATCTATATAAACTTTCCAAAGTATAAAGGGGGCCTATGGTATAGTGGTCCGACCGGAGTCGGACTCCGACATTGGTCGGAGTAGAACATGGTCCCGCCTATGTTTCGCATAGCGGGATTGCGATTTATTGATAAAAATCTTATGATTTTTATATAAATCGGTAACATTTGCACCGTGCCCCGCACCAATTAATTATTACGGGCTTATAGTAAAGTGGCATTACGCGGCATTCGCATTGCCGAGTCCCGGGTTCGATTCCCGGTGAGTCCACCCTGATTAAACTTTCGTCCATTTTGCCGATTTTTTCGCGGGCTGCGCACAGCGCAGCCCATTGTATTTGCGCGGTAAATTCAATTTTTCTATTTTTTTAAAAACAGGTTCGAGCCGGCGATTTTCATCGCCGCGCTTTTTTTGTCCAAAAGACCGGGGGCAAGGGCGATTTTATCCAGTGTTTGAGCGTCTTTTAACCATTCTCGGAGAGGTTCGAGCCAAATATTCTGCTTTCGTTCAAGCCGGGCGATTTGACCTTCCAAAGACCTCCTTTCGGATACTAGTTTATTCTTCTCCTCACGATAGTTTTCGCGCTCTATATCCTGTTCAAGATAAGCGTCCAGAAGCCTTTGGAGCTTGCGGTCTATTTCGATAATCTTCGACCGCAATTCTTGAACGAAAGCCGCGCAAGATTCGGCGGATTTTTCTTTGTCCTTTTCCGCCAATTCCATCAGATGTTCCGACCAATTTTCCGGCATAACGAACTTTTTTAGCATTTCGGATAATTCTTTATCCAAAGATTCTTCGCGGATATATGGTTGGCCGCATTTTACGGTTTTTGATCTTTTGGTACAGCGGTAATAGGTATGTCCCTTCTTTACTTCGGCGGTAAACATCATTCCGCACTCGCCACAACGGAAAAGTCCGCAAAGAGGCTTCGGATTGTTTTTTGGGCTTTTATGCGGTCTGCCGCGCCCTTTCAGTACTTCCTGTGCTTTGTCGAAAATTATCTTTGGAATGATAGGTTTATGCCGGCCTTCGTGGATTTCCCCTTCATAGCGGAACAGTCCACAGTAAAACGGATTGGAAAGCATAAAAGCGGCTCGGCTGCGGTGAATAACGTTTCCATGTTTTGAGATAATACCCCGTTTGGCCATAAATTCGGCAATATCCTCAAGTCGGTAATTTCCTTTCACATACAATTCGAAAGCGGCTTTGATGATTGCAGCTTTCTTTTTATCGACAATTACCGTTTTAGTCCGCGGATCGTTGATGTATCCGATCGGTGCAAGGGTAGGATATTCTCCGCGCCTCACTTTTTGGCGCAAACCTCTCTTCGTGTTTTCGGCCAGCGAATCAACGTAGTATTTGCTTTGGCTGAAAGCGATGCTCAACATAAATTTTCCCTGCGGCGTGGATTCAAACCAAAACTGCGGAAATTTCAATCCCTGGAGTTTACCGGTATCCAAAAGATAGATGATTTTTCCGCCGTCCATGGAATTGCGCGCCAACCTATCCGGATGCCAAGATAGGATTCCCTGGGCTTTGTCTGCTTCGATTTTTCCGAGCATTTCATTGAAAACAGGCCGGCCCGGAATTTTGGCAGACTGCTTTTCGATAAATTCTTCAACAATGTTCAATCCTTCACGTTTGGCGAATTCGTGCAATTCCGCAATTTGAGCTTCAATAGAAAGTACCTGTTTATCTTCCACATCGGTGGATTTGCGGCAGTAGAGAAAATATTGAATCATATTGTAAGCTTAAAGCTTAAAATTTAGATTGCCAAACTCGAGAAAATCTTATACAATATCAATAACGAGTTAAACTAAGTATAGTAAAACTTTACTATAATGTCAAAAGAATTGCCTCCAATCGCCAAGAATATGAAGAAATACCGCGGAAAGCTCGGGGTCTCGCAGGACAAGTTGTCCAAACTCGCCGGTATTACCTTGCACACGATCACGAAAATAGAATCCGGCGCCACTTCTGATCCGAGAATCGAAACCGTCAAAAAAATCGCGGACGCTTTGGGCGTTTCGCTCGATGATTTAATGAAATAAACATTATGAAATTTTCTAAGGATTTTACGAATAAAATAATCTGTGGAGATGCGGTAAAAATAATGAAGCAGATACCGGACGGCTCTGTTGATTTAGTTGTTACTTCGCCGCCTTATAATATTAAAAACTCTACTGGTAATGGTTTGAAAGAGGGAAATGGTAATAGTGGTAAATGGGCAAATGCCGCCCTGAAAAATGGATATTCTCATCACGATGATTGTATGCCACACGAAAAATATGTGAAATGGCAAAGGGGTTGCTTAGCTGAAATGTTGAGGATAATTCCTGACACTGGTGCGATTTTTTATAATCACAAATGGCGTGTTCAAGCCGGACTTTTGCAAGATAGACAGGATATTGTTAGTGGTTTTCCGGTTAGGCAAATTATTATCTGGAAAAGGAAAGGTGGATTTAATTTTAATCCGGGTTATTTTTTGCCGACTTATGAAGTTATTTATCTGATTGCAAAGTCAAAGTTTAAACTTGCTCCAAAAGCCAATAGTCATGGCGATGTTTGGGAATTTACTCAAGAAATGAAAAATGAGCATCCTGCGGCCTTTCCAGTTAAATTGATAGATAGAATTGTTGTGTCAACCGATGCAAAAATTATTCTTGATCCTTTTATAGGTTCAGGAACAACCGCGCTTTCTGCAATTAATTTCAAACGAAAATATATTGGGATTGATATTTCGCCCGAATATTGCCAAATGGCAAAAAAAAGAATTAAAAACCATTTGTCGCAAGCTAAACTTCTATAGATTATGACAAAACCAATAATATATACCAAACAAGCATTGATTGATAAGCTAAAAAATATTTCTGCTTCTGGCTGGATTCTTAATGCCCGTAAAGGTAATCACGGCGGAATTGGTAATACCTTAGAAGATCTACTCGGTATTGAAGAAAATAATCTGCCCATTCCCAATGCGGCAGAATGGGAACTAAAAGCACAGCGGCTTAATTCTTCATCTTTAACAACCTTATTTCATATCGAGCCTTCGCCTCGTGCAATTCGTTTTGTGCCGCAAATTCTATTACCAAAATACGGCTGGCCACATGAAAAGGCAGGGAAGTTGTATCCGGAAAATGAAATGAGTTTTCGACAAACCATACACGGCTTATCGAGAAGCGACCGCGGATTCAAGGTTGTAATTGACAGGAAAGAAAGAAAAGTATTGATTTCCTTTGACGCAAAAGCAGTTGATAAAAGACATGCAAAATGGCTTGAATCGGTAAAAAAGAAAATAGGATTGAACGAGTTAAACCCACAGCCCTATTGGGGGTTTGATGATCTCGAACATAAAGCCGGAACAAAACTTTTAAATTGTTTCTATGTTCAAGCGGAGGTTAAAAAAGAAAAAGGGAAAGAGTTTTATAAATACACGAAAGTAATGATGTTGCAGGGATTTAATTTCGAGGGATTTTTGAAAGCAATCGAAGAAGCTAAAATTCTGGTGGATTTTGACGCCCGAACCGGACACAATCATGGGACAAAATTTAGAATGAGGCAGGATTCTCTGCCTTTGTTGTATGAAAAGACAACCGTAATTATTTAATGGTTTTAGAGCTTAAAGAGGATGCTTAATATAAATTAAACTTTATGAAACTAATTAAATTTCGCATACAAAACTATAAATCAATCAAAGACAGTGATTATTGCTGGCTTGCTTCTGATTTAACAACGCTTGCAGGGAAAAACGAATCAGGCAAAAGCGCGGTTCTTGAATCCTTGAGAGATTTTGACACCAATATTAAAACTATACCGGACACCGCGCTCCCTCTTGATGATAGCGGTGAACCCCTAATCGAATTAAGTTTTGAAGTTGATAAAGCAACTCTTGGAGAAATTGCCAAAGAAAAAAATATTTTGTTGAATAAAGAATTTTATAGCCTTATCAACAAAGAAGGATTAACGATTCTGAAACAGAAAAATGGTTCCTATGAGCTCGCTAGTCAGATTATCGACTTATTGGATAGTCAAATGCAAGAAATAAATCAGCAATGCTTTAAAAAGATAAATCAATTTATTGGGAAATTAAAGAATATCGAACAATTAACGGGTCTTACTGATCCACAAATCAGTGAAGATAATATAGGAGTCTCACAGCAAGCAATAAATAGTTTTATAACACAGGCAAAACCTCTTATCGTCTCAATTCCCGATGAGGTAAAAAAACAACAGGCTACAGAAAATATTTCTACTCTTGCCATAGAGACAAATAACTTACAAAAAGAAAACACCGCCAATAAGCTTTTAGAAGAAATAAAACAATATATTCCTAATTTTATTTTTTTCAGCGATTTTAAAGATATCTTACCTTTTGAATTGCCTTTGACGGAAGCAAAACAAAATAAAGCAATTCAAGATTTTGCGAAAGTTGCAAAGTTGAATTTAGACAAAGTTATCCAAACAACGGATACGCAACGCAGGCGAAATATTTTAAGCAAACATTCTGCAGCAATAAGTGGTGATTTTATGGGTTATTGGGGTCAAAATAAACTTGATTTAGTTGCGGAAGCAGATGGCCTTAAATTGCGTCTTGGCGTTAAAGAATCAGAAAAAACAATTTTATTTAAACCAGAGCAAAGGAGTAAAGGTTTTCAATGGTTTTTATCATTCTTTTTGCGTCTAAATGCCGAAAAAGATGATATAAACATAATTTTGATTGATGAGCCGGGATTATATTTGCACGCAAAGGCCCAAAAAGATGTTTTAAAAGTTTTAGAGGAAGTATCGAAAAATTCGCAGGTTATTTTTAGTACACATTCGCCTTATTTAATTGATCCCGAAAGATTAGATCGTGTGCGTCTTCTTCTTAACGATGGAAACGGAACAAAGATAGAAAACAAAATCCACAAAGGAGCGGATAAAGAAACACTAACGCCCATCATTACTGCTATTGGCTTGGATTTAACACAGGAATTTTCGATTGCAGGAAAGAAAAGTGTCGTGCTTGAAGGAATTTCAGATTATTATTATTTTCAGGCTATGAAAGATTTTTTGCCGGCAACGATAAAAGGACTTGATGCAAATCTTATTCCTTGCTGCGGAGCGCAGAAAGTTCCTCAAATTATTTCACTTTTGATTGGCTGGGGATTAGATTTTGTCTCGGTTTTAGATAATGATACAGAAGGAAAAAGAACAGCGAAAGAATTAAAAGAAAAATTATTGATTGATGAGGCAAAGATTATTTCCATTTCAGAACAGGATAACTTTTCTATCGAGGACTTGTTTACGTATGATGATTTTAATTCTTTTGTTCTTAATAGCACCAAAAACACTAATCAAGGTATATTTAACTCCAAATTTTTAAAGAATCAAAACATTGATAAGGTTCTATTAGCAAAAAAGTTTTTAGATCAGGTAAAGAAGGATAAATCAAAAATTAAATTATCCAAAAACACGATTAATAATTTCAAAATGATTTTTGAAAAAATCGGGGAATATTTTAATCACGCGAACTAAAAATTTTATATGGATAAAAAAATAATTAGAGAAAAATTAAGCTTGTTCAGGGGAATTATTATTTCAGACACAACCGTAATAGAGAGGGCGCTTGGCTGGAGATTGAGAACATATTTTTTTCCAAAAACCAGTCAACAAGCCTCAGATTTTCTTTATTATATTATAGAAACATCTCATTTTAATTTTGAAAAAAAGATTTCGCTTTATGAGCAAATTCCGTATTTTAAAAAATTGAGTCAATATTCAAAAGTAAAAGATTCTTTAAGGTTTGTTCAACAGTTAAGAAACGCTCTAGCCCATTGGGATTTAGATGAGAAAATGAGTGGCGAAAACGAAGTTGTTATTTACAATCCAGCTAATTTCAAAGGGTGGACGAGAGCTCAAAGAGTTAAACTGAATGATCAAACGATGAGAAAATTTCAAGAACATGAAAAAATTTTATTAAAAGCATTTGGTTGGGAGCAAACCTTGAAAGAAAAATATAAAATTTAAACCCAAAATAGTAATTTTACTACTTCACACTTGTATAGAACTGTGCAACTTTGCCCTCTATTGCGGGGGCTTTTTGTTTATCTAAAACACAAAGATATAATTATAGTATATGGTAAAAAATAAAAGTGAATGAAAAAAATTATCTCCTTCAATTAAAAACCATTGGCTCAAACACTGGATAAAATCGCCCTTGCCCCTGATTTAACAGGCAAAAAAATCGCGGCGATGAAAATCGCCGGCTCGAACCTGTTTTTAAAAAATAGAAAAATTGAATTTACCGCGCAAATACAATGGGCTGCGCTGTGCGCAGCCCGCGAAAAAATCGGCAAAATGGACGAAAGTTTAATCAGGGTGTGGTTATTCAACCAAGTTCGAATACAGTTTATCAGAATTTCTTGATTTTGACCAGAGAAAATTACTTATTTGCCTAGTCGTTAGGGTAGTCGTTCCGGAACGACTACCCCCGTTTTCAAAATCCCCGCATGAATAAAAGTTATCTCGCTTCAATCGCGCCTCTCTCCGACCCCCGACTTAATGTCGCCCCTCCGTCCCGCCCCCGCCTGCTGGCGGTGTCGGGACTCCGGGGCTTCCTTTTTATCCGCGGAGCCTGGCTCCGCGCTTACATCCTGCTTTTGCTTCCCTG